>DASPJT010000063.1:0-31175 GCA_035628455.1 Minisyncoccota bacterium | reverse complement strand
CATATTACTTAAGCAAGCTGATGAAAATCTCCCTGAGCGCCTGCGGATTAGCGGAGCCCTTGGACGCCTTCATGCCTTGGCCCACCAGGAACATGAGCGCGGATTCCTTGCCCGCCTTGTAGTCGGAAGCGACAGAAGCGTTCGCAGCGATGATCTCCTCCGCGATCTTCTTCAAGGCACCCTCGTCGCTCTGCTGCAATAGCCCTCTTTCTGCGGCCAGGGCTTCCGGCTCGCCGCCCTCGGCATAGAGGATGGCGAGGAGATCCTTCCCGCCGCGGGAAGAGAGTTTACCCGAAGAAATCATGGAAATGAGCGCCGCGAAGGAAGTAGGCGTGAGCTGGCCCAGGTTCGCAGAGCCTCCGAGACCCGCGAGGTCCGAAGTGATGTAATTCACCCCCAATAGAAGCTGTTTCGGGTCGAGAGTCTTTGAGACTTCCTCAAACAGTCCTCCGAGGACCGCGTCGGAGAGGAGCATCTCCGCATCCTCTTTCTTCATCCCGAGAGCGAGATACCGCGCGCGCTTCTCCCAGGGAAGCTCCGGCAGGTTCTTCTTGATGTTCTCCGCCTGCCACTCCGGCACATCCTTGAGCCAGAGCTTGGGCAGGTCGGGATCGGGGAAATAGCGGTAGTCGTGCGAGCTCTCCTTGAGGCGCTGGGAGAAGGTCTTCTGGCCGATGTCGTCCCAGCCGCGCGTCTCCTGCACCACCGTGCCGCCAGCGTCGAGGAGCGCGCTCTGCCGCTCGATCTCGTGGAGGATGGCGCGCTCCACCGAGCGGAAGGAATTGAGGTTCTTCACCTCCACCTTGGTGCCCATCTCCCCTTCCTTGGCGACGGAGATGTTCGCCTCCACGCGCATCTCGCCCTTCTCGAGATTGGCTTCGCCCGCGCCGAGCGCGCGGAGGAGCATCTGCAATTCCTTGGCGAAGGCTACCGCCGTCGCGACGTCGTGAATCACCGGCTCGGTGACGAGCTCCATTAGAGGCACTCCCGCGCGGTTGTAGTCGATGAGGCTGCGGTCATCCTTGTGGATGGTGCGCGCGGTGTCTTCCTCGAGGTGGATGCGGGTGATGTCCACGCCCGCGAGCTTGCCTCCCGTGACGAGCGGATATTTGTACTGGCTTATCTGATACCCCTTAGGGATGTCCGGATAGAAATAGTTCTTGCGGTCGAATTCTGTGAAATCAGCGAGCGTGCCCCCGACCGCGACCCCCATGCGGAGCACGTGCTCCACCGCCTTCCGGTTGATCACGGGGAGCGTGCCTGGGTGCGCCATGCACACCGGGCAGACGTTCACGTTCGGGCGCGTCTCGTCCGGGTCGTTCTTGGACCCGCAGAACATCTTGCTCGCGGTTTTGAGCTCTGCGTGCACTTCGAGGCCGACGGTGAGGAGGTAGGTCATTTCTTAGGTTTCTCCAGGGTGCGGAGCTTCTCTATGAGGGCGTCGGAAAAAGCCTTCACGGAGGCGTCGTCCAGAATGGTAACGGAGTAGACGGTCTTAGTAAACGTCCGCGCTTCTTTTATCTTCCCCGCGAGCGACGCCTCGTCCGCCGTGTCGGCCTTGGTGATGACGATGCACTCTTCCTGGTGGGTGAGCGCGGAGGAATAGCGGTTCAACTCAGTGCGCACGGTCTCGTACGCTGCAGAGAGATCCTCTTCTGCGGAGATGCAGTGGAGGAGGAGCTTGGTGCGGGTCACGTGGCGGAGGAACTTGTGCCCCAAGCCCTTGCCTTCCGCGGCGCCCTCGATGAGGCCGGGGATGTCCGCGAGGATGTAGCCGTAGATCTCGCCTAAGTTCGGCTCGAGCGTGGTGAACTGATAGTTCCCCACCTTGGCCCTAGCGCGGGTAAGCGCATTCAGCAGGCTCGACTTCCCCGCGTTCGGGAGCCCGATGAGGCCCGCGTCCGCGATGAGCCGGAGCTCGATGCGGAAATCGCCCTCCTCGCCCTTCTCTCCCGGCGTGCTCTCCTTAGGCGTCGTATTGCGGGAGCCCTTGAAGTGCTCGTTCCCTAAGCCCCCGCGTCCCCCGGAGAGGATGAGCACCTTCTCGCCTTCGTTGAGGAGCTCGATGCTCCGGTTGATGCCTAAATGGGTGACCACGGAGCCGAGCGGCACGTCGATGACCAGGTCTTCGCCGTCCTTGCCGTGGCGGCTTTCGCTCTCCCCGTGCCCGCCGTTCTCTGCGACGAATTCCTTGATGTGGCGATAGCGCGCGAGGATGCCGAGGTCGCGCGAGCCGCGCACGTAGACGTCCGCGCCCCGGCCGCCGTTCCCGCCCGCCGCTCCCGAGAGCGGCTTGCCCTTCTCCTGGCGCCAGCGCACCACGCCGTCCCCACCGCGTCCCGCGGTCGCATGTACAGTAATTTCGTCTACGAAAGCCATTGTGGTGATACTACGCGTCCGCCGCGAGCTTGGCGAGGGCGACGGCCCCCTCCTTCGTGCGCGCTCCGGCGACCCAGCGGTCCTTGTGGCAGAAGGTCGCATCCGGCACGCCAGTGACTTCTTGAAGCTCCGCGTCCCTCTTGCCCGCCCAGGATTCCGGAAAGAGCTTGCGGCTCTCGAAGCTGTTCTCTTCCACGGTGACCGCTTTCGCCTTCCACGCGGAAAGCTGCCGCGCCGGCTTCACCACATAGAGAGGCTCGGGGTACTTGGTCAGCACTTCGGTCGCAGGATATGCCTCGTCGAGGACGATGATGCGCTTGTCTTCGGCATCGCGATACGCCTTCTCCACCGCCGCGACTGCAGAGAGGGATCCGGAGGCGCGCACGATCTCCCGGCGCAGGATGGTCTCCGCGAAATCGACCGCGTGCTTGAACTGCATGTCGAACATCTCCTCCGATTCCTGCCAGCTCGGCACGAAGCTGTAGAAGGCTTCTACGAGAGGATAGACCGGCACGTCGCCGACGTCCGGATCGATGCCCGCGTCGTCCGCGTCGATGGAGCGCACCAGGGTCTTCTCGATCTTCTCCGCCGCCTCCCGGGAACCCGCGACTCTCTCCCCGTACTCCTTCCATACGAGACCGAACGAAGAGAGCGGCATGCCCTCCGCGCTCTTGCCCGCGCCGCCCCTCTGGTGATGGTCGAAGCGCCCGCGCGCGGGATCGTATTCCTCGCCCACGTCCACCACGAAATCCCCCGTCCCGAAGAGCTGGGGATCGCGGGTGCGGATGAGCTCGTATTCGCCGTTGAGGAGGATCGAGAGCGTCGCCACGGCGAAGATCTCGTCCGGCTGGAAGTGGCCGCTGTGGGTGATGATGCGCTTCATTCGCTTCTCTCGCTTATATGAACAAATCGATGATCCAGTGCGCTATAGCGACGATGAGAGCTCCGATGAAGGCCGCCATGAACCCCGCGACAGCGAAGCCCGGGGTGAGCCAGGCGGCGAGAGCGAAGAGGATCGCGTTCAAGACGAAGGTGAAGAGCCCGAGCGTCAGGATGTTTATGGGGATGGTGAGGATGAGGAGGACAGGGCGCACCAGGAGATTGAGGAGCGCCAGGATGAGCGCCGCGAGGAGCGCGCCGTAGAAATTGACGATGGTGATGCCCGGCACGAACTGCGCCACTCCCATGAGGACGACGGCGAGCAGGACGACTTTGACGATAGTGGCGATCATTGAAAACACTATACCACCAGGCCCTTACGTGCGGTACCGGCGGTAGCTCCACCAGGCGAAGCCCGCGAGGACCGCGGCGGCGATCACCGCCACGAGGTAATGTTCGAGCGTGTTGATGAGCGCGACGTGCTCGTGATAGAGGCTGCCGGCCGAGGCACCGAGCGAGCCATAGATGACCGAGCGCACCACCATGCCCACCGCCAGGATCGCGAGGTACTTCTTCAGCGGATAGCGGATGGTGCCGGCGAGCACTGTCGGGATAGAGGTCGGGAGGATGGGCATGCAGGTCATCGCAAGGAAGGCGATCTCGTCCACCGGCGAATTCCGGAGCTTGTTCTCCGCCTTCTCAATCTCCTCCCAGGAGACGCCCATGTACTTCCCGAAGCGCTCGATCGCAGGCTTTCCCAGCTGGTAGCAGATGGAATAGAAGAGGATGGAGCCGAGCGTGCCTCCGATCATCACCGGGATCACGATGGTGAAGACGAGCGCGGAGAAGAAATCGGCGGAGAGGAACTCGTGCGGAGAGAGGAACAGGAACCCGGAGAGGAGCATTATGAGCGACGAGGGAATGAGCGGCAGGAGCTGCTCGATGAGAGAAGCGGAGAATACCCCCACCGCCCCGAGCGGGATGAGGGTGTGTTCGACGAAGGCGATGAGGCTCGTAAGCATGTTAATTGCGCAGGCCGTAGCCGCGGCGGAAAAGGATATAGACCACCGTCGCGAGAACCGCCGTGAGGAGGATGAGGATAGCGGCGCTCACCCCGACGCTCACGTCGGAGTGCCCGGTGAAGCCGTAGCGGAAGCCGTTCACCAGGTAGAGGATGGGGTTCAGCTTGGACAGCCCCTCCCAGAACGGCGGGAGGGCGGAGACGGAATAGAACACTCCGCCGAGGTACGTGAGCGGGGTGAGCACGAAGGTCGGGATGATGGAGATGCCGTCGAAGCCCTTGGCGAAGAGGCCGTTGAAGAAGCCCGCGAGGGAGAAGGCGATCGACGAGAGCACGATGAAGAAGAGCACCACGCCGAAGTGCGCGATGGGGAGCTTGGTGAAGAAGAGCGAGATGACGATGCCCACGAGCCCCACGATGAGGCCCCGCAGAGCGCCCGCCGCGACGAACCCTCCGATGATGGCCCACGGCGGCATGGGCGAGACCAGGAGCTCCTCGATGCTCTTCATGAACTTGGCGCTGAAGATGGAGCTCGCCGTATTGCTGAAGGCGTTCGTGATCGCCGTCATCATCACGAGCCCCGGCACGATGAACTGCATGTAGGAGACGCCGCCCACCTCCCCTATCCGCGAGCCGATGAAGGCGCCGAAGATGAGGTAGTAGAGCGACATGGTGATCGCAGGCGGCAGGAGGGTCTGCGTCCAGATCCTGAACACGCGGACGAGCTCCTTATGGAGGAGCGTCCAGAAAGCGATGAAGAGAGCGTGGCTAGGCATGTTTAGTGAGAGTAAGGAAAAGCTCCTCCAGGCGGTTCGTCTTGTTGCGCATGCTGCGGACGGAGACGCCCGCTGCATCGAAGATCCGGAGGACTTCATTCAAAGTCTGCGTCCCCGAGAGCGAAACCTCCAGGCTGTCTTTATCTATGGATTTGGGCGCGAAAGCGGCAAGCTTTTGTGGGAACTCCGACGGGTACGGCGCAGCCGTATCGAATACGAAGGACTCCCCGCTCCGCTGCGAGAGGAGTTCGCGGATCGTACCCTGGGCAATGACGTCCCCTTTGTTGATGATAGCCACGTTCTTGGCGAGCTGCTCGGCTTCTTCGAGATAGTGCGTGGTGAGGATGATGGTGGTACCCTTCCCGTTCACTTCCCGCAGGAAATCCCACATTCCGCGACGGAGTTCGATGTCGACGCCTGCTGTCGGCTCATCGAGGATGAGGAGCGGCGGCTCATGCACCAAGGCACGCGCGATCATGAGACGCCGCTTCATGCCCCCTGATAGGGTACGCGAAGGCTCCTTGCGCTTCTCCCACAGCCCGAGCGCGGTGAGGTATTTCTCCGCGCGCTCGCGCGCGAGCGCGCGCGGGAGCCCATAGTAGCCCGCCTGCGCGAGCACGATATCTTCCGTCTTCTCGAAGATGCTGAAATTGAACTCCTGAGGCACGAGGCCGATGCGCGTGCGCGCCCGCTCCGGCTCTTTCTCCGCGTCGATCCCGTCCACGAAGACCGTCCCGCCCGTCTTGTTCACGAGCCCCGCCACGATGCCGATGAGGGTAGTCTTGCCCGCGCCATTGGGGCCGAGGAGCGCGAAGAAGTCGCCTTTCTCCACGGTGAGAGAGACGCCGCGGAGGGCTTCCACCCCGTTCGCGTAGGTCTTCCTGAGATCGGTGACGGCGAGAGCGGACATTGATATTTGCGCGAAACGTGCGTTAATTGAGCCTACGGTAGAGCCAGTATACGCCCGGCCTGCCCTTTTTCACAAAAAGTAACCTCGAGTCCACCGGGAGCGTTCTAATGGTGCAGGTCGATCATTATAAACCGGCTCCGAGGGCTCTCGGAGCCATTACCATGCTTCTTGAAGACACCCTAGAGACAACGAAGGATACGCGCGGGGACGAGGAGATCTTCCTCCTCTCCCGCACCCGCCCGTGGCTTTTCGCGACACTGGTCGCGCGCTACGAGAAGGCCTTCCTCCGCCGCGCCGAGCGCGTCCTCTACAACAAGGAGGACGCGCAGGACGCCGTGCAGGATACCTTCGTGAAGCTCTACAGCCGCTCCGCGCAGTTCACCCCGGAGGGCGAGGGCTCCTTCCGCTCCTGGGCCTACACCGTACTCATCAACACCTGCCTCAGCTTCTACCAGAAGCGGAAGCGGGCAGGCGCGGTGGGGCTCTCGGAGGAGCTCGAGGCGGTGCTCGCGGATCCCGGGTCTGAGGCTTTCCGCGTGAGCGAAGAGCACCGCGATCACATCGAATCCGTCCTCGCCCGGATGCCGCTCCAGTTCTCCTCCGTCCTCCGCCGCTTCTTCCTCGAGGAGAAATCCCAGGAAGAGATCGCGCGGGAGGAGGGCATCTCGGTCGGCGCGACCAAGGCGAGGGTGCACCGCGCCAAGGCGCTCTTCCGGAAGCTCAATGACAAGATGAACGGGTCCACCATGTTCGCTTAACCCATATGTCTACACTCAAGAATCGCATCATGCTCCGCGTGTACGCGCTCTTCGCGCTCCGCTTCGCGCTCTCGCCTCTCGGGCTCCGCGCGCTCGGGCTCCTCGCAGCCATATTCACCATCTCCCTCTCTGTCTCGGTGCGCCACGTGCTCCGCAATATGCCGGCGCCCTACGATCTCCCGGCGCTCCTCGCTTTCCACACCGAAGCCTTCCTCAATACTTCCCTCCTGGTGCAGGTCGCCACGCTTGCAGGGATCGCTCTCTGCCTCTTCGTAGTGCGGGACGCCTTCAAGGTCGCCTCCGGCCGCCTGTCGTTCTAACTCTCCCACTCGATGCCTAATGCTGAGCTGGCTGTCGTCACGGGCGGTGCTGGTTTTATCGGTACACATCTCTGTAAGAGACTGCTCGCCTCGGGCTACAAAGTCATTTCACTCGATAATTACTTTACCGGATCGCGTGAGAACCATGCGGCGGGCGTGGAATATCGGGAGGGACACACAAGAGATATAGAACGTCATATACCCGAAAAACCCGGCATCCTTTATCACCTCGGGGAATACTCCCGCGTGGAGAAAAGCTTTGATGAACCAGATATCGTTTGGGATTTAAACAAAGCCGGCACATTCGGAGTCCTCGAATTCTGGCGCAAGAAGAAGCCCAAGCTGATTTACGCCGGATCCTCTACGAAATTCGCCGACGGCGGCCTGGGGCGCGATCAAAGTCCTTACGCCTGGACAAAGGCGTCGAATACGGAGCTTGTCAGGAATTATCACGATTGGTACGAGCTGCCTTTCGCGATCACATATTTCTACAACGTCTACGGACCAGGCGAACGCTCCGGCATCTACGGTTCCGTAATCGAAATATTTCGTCAGAAATTCCTCCAAGGAAAGCCTTTGTCTGTCGTCACGCCAGGCACCCAAAAAAGAAATTTTACTCACGTCGACGATATTGTCGACGGACTCCTGCTCGTAGGTGAAAAGGGCAACGGAGATGAATTCGGCCTGGGCGCCAAAGAAGCATATTCGGTCTTAGACGTAGCCCGCATGCTTGGCGGCGAGATAGAGATGCTCCCCGAGCGTAAGGGCAATCGTATGGGAGGATTTTTGGATACAACAAAATCAGAAGCCTTGGGATGGATTGCGCGGCGGTCTCTCGCCGACTATATTCAAGAAATTAAGGAGGAAAAATTATGAAAACTCTGAAAAAAGGCCTTGTCGCAAGCGCGTTCGATCTCCTGCATGCGGGCCACATGCTCATGCTGAAGGACGCCAAGAGCAGGTGCGACTATCTCGTCGCGGGCCTTCAGATTGATCCCTCCATCACGGATGCGAGCTACCGTGGAAAAAAGAAAAATCCTCCGGTCATGACCTTGGAGGAGCGGCGCATCATGCTCGAGGGCACGCGCTACGTGGACGAGATCTTCGTCTACGACGACGAGCCCGCGCTTTTGGAAGCTATCAAGAATTTAGGCCCTCACATCCGCATCCTCGGGAGCGATTGGAAGGGCAAGATCGTAACCGGCCAGGAATTCGCCGACGAGATCTATTACCACGAGCGCAATCACGCGCACTCCACCACCGCGCTCCGGAAGAGGCTCGCGGAGTCCGCTTAGGCGGAGAGCGGAGCGTACGAAGGCGTCATATCCTGAGAGCGCGCTTCCCGGGGATAATCCTCCACTTCCCTCGTCCACACGAAGAGAACCATAGACACGCGGCCTTTCACTTCATCCTTGCGCGCGACTCGGTGCCAGGTCTTCTGGATCTTCCCTTCCGTCAGCTTCTCCAGGCGGTAGCCGCTGAAGACGACAGTCTTCCCAATGTCGATTGGCGCATCCGTCCACTGCATATCCCAGTTCATGAACTGGAGGCCGGGTCCGCTCTCGTAGAGGTGGAGCGTATAGAGGCTGCGGTCGAAATGCTGGGCGGCGATGACATCCGTATCGTCGCCGTTGAGGTAATGGAGGAAGCGGAGGGTGGAGCGCACCTTGCCTTCCTCGACAAGCCTGCCTAACTCCGGGATCTCCCTGCCCATATCCCGTCCGATCTGCATGGCGAACTCATGCGCGGCATGATACGTCTTGTCCGCATAGCTGAAGAAATCGGAAAGCTTCTTCTCGGACCGCACCTCTTCGGTAAGCCCGTTGGCCGCGATCAGTTCGTACGTATCCGGATAGAGATGGAAATATTCCTTGTCCTCCCTTCCCTCAGCCTTGCTGCGGAAACGGTAGCCCGGATCATGGTATTGCTGGTGATTGAGGAAAGAGTATCTCTCCTTCATTTCGCGCGGGAGCGTGCAGAATCCCCGCCACGGCTCCGCCTCGCCGATGAGCGCGGTCAGGTCCTTGGGATAATCGATTGCCGCGAAGAGGTCCTTGCGGAGGGTGTCGTAATACATAGGATCACTTCGATTTTACCGCTCTTTGGTGGAGTCCGCACCAGGGGCAATGCCAGTCTCTTTTTGACTGAGGCGCGTCCCCGACGCTCCACCATTTATCGCAGCTCCCGCAGCGGAAATGCGCGAGGCGCTCGACGGAAAGCTTGTGCTTACTGTTCTTCATGGGTTTCGAGCTTCATTTCCATCTGCGGGATGACATTCCCGCTCTTCATCCGGAACCGCTCGTCGCTAAAGCGCCTTCCGGTATCCCGAAAGCCGAGCTTCTCGTAGAAATCGATAGCTTTCTTATTGTATGTCGCCACAGACACCATCGTTTCTTTCCCCGGATCGAGGCGCTTCTTGGCTTCCGCCCAGAGCTTCCTGCCTACCCCCTTGCCCTGATAACCGGGCCGCACATAAAGGGAGCGGAGCCGGTTCTGTTCTCCCGAAGTGATGAGATAGCACACGCCTACGACCTTACTCCCCTCTTTGGCCAAGAGGATCGTATGGCCTTCTTTGGGATGCGCGACCTGTTCAGCCCTTTCAGCGAGCCTTTTCTCGCTAAGGATGTCTTTGTGAAAATCCTCGATGTCTTCCCGGGTGATACCCGCTTCTTCATCGGGATAGGTATCGAGCCAGGTCTCTTGGTAGACCTCTTGCATCCCGCGGACATCCTCCGGAGCAGCCTCCACTATCTCGACCAGCGCTTTTGATTCCGGCTTCTGTTCCATAGTCATTTAAAAAGCGAGAGCCGATAGCGCAGGAAGATCTTCAGGAGATCGAGGCACATCTCGAAGCCATCCCGCGCGAGGCGTACGGTCGAACGCCCTTGGCTGACTAGAGAGACCGGCGATTCCTTGATGCGGAGGCCGAGCGCTTGCGCGATCGCGATAGCCTCCACATCGAAGGCGAAGCGGAAGACGGTGATCCGGGAGAAGATGGCGAGTGCCGCGCGGCGGGAGAATCCCTTGAGGCCGCTCTGGGTATCGGACACCGGATGCGCGAGCGCCAGGTTCGCCAGGAACACGAACACGCGGCTGAGGAGCGTGCGGTCAATGGTCTGATTCTCGACACCCTCGATGCTCGTGCCTGCGAGATAGCGGCTCCCGAGGATCACGTCGTAGCCGCTACGGATAGAATCCACGAAGCGCGGGATAGCCTCGAGGTCATACGGGAGGTCCGCGTCGGTGAAGACGATGAAATCTCCGCGACTCTTCTCTACCCCCGCGGCAACCGCCGCGCCCTTGCCGCGGTTCTCTGGGAGCAGAACCGCGTACACCCGCGGGTCCTTCTTCTCAAGGGCAACTAGGCGCTCGGGAGTAGCATCCGCGCTCCCGTCGTCCACGATGATGACTTCAAAGGCAGGAAAGTGGTCGGCGAGAAAGGCGATGAGTTTGCCGATCCGCGCTTCGATAGAGGAGGCGGCGTTGAAACAGGGGATGATGACCGACAGCATTGCGCCCATACTAGCGCCGTTTTATGGAAAAAGAAAACGGCGCCGCGGGTGAGGCGGCGCCGGGAGTCGAGGTGGGAACAGACTGGAGAGATGCGGAGGTACTAGCCGTGGATCTGATCGAAGAGGTCGAGGAGCATGGCGTGGCTGCCGCGGCGCTCGATCTCGTCGGCGATCTCGTCCCGGGCGTAGCCGCGGAAAGAGTCGGGCTCGTACTCCTTGTCGAGGACGATCGCGTCGATCTCCTCCTGCGTGAGCACGCAGAGGTGATTCAGCGCGAGGTTGCGGCCTGGGAAGTCGCCCTGCGCGACCTTGGCCCAGGTGTACATGTGGACCGAGTGGAACTCGAAGCGCTCCGGCGAGATGTCGAGCTTCGTCTCGCGCTTGATGACGCGCGCGAGGCCCTCCTGCGGGGAGGTGATGTTGAAGGCGAGGCGTCCGCCGAAGACCCACAGGCCCTTCATGGGCTCGACCGCGCGGCGCGCGAGATAGAACTTCTTCTCGATCTTGCCGTCCCGACCCTTGGCCAGGAAGATCGCGTCGGCGCAGGTGACGATGGTGTTCTTCACCACCATCGCGTAGTCTTCGTCCCTCTCGATACGGCCGCTGCCGAGCGCAATGTCGCCGGGATGGGTCGGATCGAGGAGATAGGAACGGATAGCGGGACCACCGTTCACCCGCTGAGAGACGACGGACATCGGTGCATTCATGGGATAAATCCCCCCTTGTCTAAGATCTCTTGCCGCGGAATACGGCAACTAGTGATTAGTATATCATTATAATATAAATAAGTCAAGTACCCTTCGGAGGCTGGGACCGGTTCAGGTAATGACCTAAAAACCCTTTATTTGCTTGGAAAATTTACTAATTCGGTG
This sequence comes from Minisyncoccota bacterium, assembly GCA_035628455.1. Lineage (GTDB taxonomy): Bacteria > Patescibacteriota > Minisyncoccia > Phycocordibacterales > JAKFXT01 > JAIOOV01. Next base: position 19,748 of record DASPJT010000063.1, on the reverse strand, counting down.
CTAAAGTAAGCCCATGAATTCTCTTCGGGAGCGATTGGTGCGGCTTCTGCGCTGGAGCGAGAAGTACACCAAGACGGACATGCTCTACCTCACCAAGGGCGGCTTCTGGCTCTCCATCGGCTCCTTCGTCTCCGGCGCCACCTCCTTCATCCTCTCGCTCGCCTTCGCAAACCTCCTGCCGCAGACCGCCTACGGCGTCTACAAGTACGTGCTCTCGGTAGCATCCACCATAAACTCCTTCACCCTCACCGGGCTCGAGACCGCCGTCATCGAGGCGGTGGCCCGCGGCAAGGAAGGTGTGCTCCGGCAGGCCTTCTTCAAGAACCTGAAGTGGAGCATCCCCGCATCCCTCGGCGCGGTCGTGATCGGCCTCTACTACTTTGTTAATGGCAACAGCACGCTGGGTATTTCTCTCTTCCTCATCGCCTTCATCCAGCCGCTCACCACGAGCGCCGCGCTTGCCGCCGCCTTTTTAAACGGCAAGAAGGCGTTCCAGGTGACTGCGGGGTATTACGCGGTGAACAATATCCTGCCCGCTGCTTCCCTCCTCTTAGTGATGTCCGTGTCCTCGAGCGCGCTCCATGTCATCCTCGCCTACTTCGCCGCGAACCTCGTCTCTGCTGCAGGACTCTACCTCTATGTGAACAGCCGCTTCGCCCCGGGGAACGAGCAGGATCAGACGGCGATGACCTACGGCAAGCACCTCTCCCTGATGAACGTCATCTCGAACGTCGCGGACAACCTGGACAAGATACTCGCTTTCCAGCTCTTAGGCGCAGCACCCCTCGCCGTCTATTCCTTCGCGCTCGCCCTCCCCTCCCAGTCGAAGCTCCTGACTAAGGCGCTCTCGACCCTCATGTTCCCGAGATTCGCGGAACGCTCTGCAGAAGAGCTCCGGCAGGGGATGGGTCAGAAGACCTTACGCTTCTTCCTCCTCGGGCTCGCTATGGCGGTCGGCTACATCCTCATCGCGCCCTTCGTCTTCCGCTTGATCTACCCGCAGTACATGGACGCCGTCCTACTCTCGCAGATCTACGCTGTCTCCTTCCTCGCTATGGCCGCGGCTCCCATGGGACTCTATTTGAGCGCCAAGCGCCGCGTGCGCGCCCAGTATTTCATCAATGTATTCATGAGCATCTTCCAGGTGCTCGCAGTGCTCGCTGGGATCGCGCTTGCAGGGCTCCTCGGCCTCATGCTCTCCCGCGTCGCCTCCCGCTTCATGGGCGCTTTCCTCTCCGCCTACTTCTACTTCACCGACCGCAACGACGACATCGCGGAACCCTCTGTAAACCCATGACCAGCTCCCGCGACCGTCAGCTCCGCGTCCTCATCCTCACGTACATCTATACGGACGGAGATCCGCGCTACGGCGGCGAGGGCCGCGTGGTGTGGGAGACGACCAACGCGCTCGCGCGCGCCGGTGTTGAGGTCCATGTCATCACCTCCATGAAGCGCCTCGCCGGCTCCCCTCACCCGAACATCCGCCTCTACCAGATACCCTTCGCCAAGAAGAACTTCCTCAACTTCAACGCCGGAGAGCTCCTGAAGATCTTCTTCTGGTCCATCCCCCTCCTCTTCCTCAAGGGCATCGACGTCATCCACCACCTCCCCACGAACGGTCCCGACCCTTTCGCGCGCTTCACGTTCGGGCGCGCTTTCGCCATGAGCGCGGACCCCGCCTGGGACTACGACAATCCCAAGTTCGGAGAGGAGCTCCGCCTCGATAACAAGCAGAAGTCGCAGGAAGCCGGTTTCGTCAAACCCTCCTTCGATCTCTCCTCCCGTCTCGCCCTCCGCTTCTTCCGGATGATCGGTGTGAATGAGAAATTCCCGAAAGGCACGGACATCTTTTTCCCGCGCGCCAAGAGCCTCATCCCGACCCTCAAGGAACTGCGGCCCGAGAGCGAGCTCCTCTACGTGCCGAACGGAGTCGATACCGCGACGTTCCGCCCGGATGTGACGCCGCTCTTTCCGCGCACTCAAAAGAGCCTGCGCTTCCTCCACGTCGGCAGCATCTCGCGCCGCAAAGGCACGCTCCACCTCGTGAACGCGTTCCTCTCTGTACTCGCGAAGCATCCTGAGAGCGAGCTCTTCTTGGTGGGCCGCGGGCATCCCGACTTCATCAATGAGCTGAAGCAGAAAGCCTCCGCACACCCGGAGCAGGTACGCTTCTTCGACAACGTATCAAATGACGATCTGCCAGGGGCATATGCCTCTGCGGACGTGTTCTGCCTCGTGCCGCTCTCCGGCTCGACTCCCACTGTTATGGCAGAAGCTTTTGCTACCGGGCTCCCCGTCATCTCCACCCGCGAGAGCGGCAGCGGCGAGGCTGTCGAGGAGCACGATGCCGGTTTCCTAGTGGAAGCCGGGAACGAAGAGGACCTCGCGCGCGCCATGACGGAGCTCATCGAGCACCCCGAACGCCTCCGCGAGAAGGCCGTGCACGCTCTCGCCGCTGCCCGCTTCTTCTCCTGGGACAACATTGCGAAGATGCTCATAGAAGGCTACGAGCGCGTGCTCGCCCTAAAACGCCCTTCATGAATCCTCTTCAGACCCCGGTAGCCATCATCGTCTTCAAGCGACTCGACGCTACCAAGAAGATGTTCGAGACGGTGCGCAAAGCCGCACCCCAAGAGCTCTTCATCATCGCAGATGGTTGGCGCAATGAAGCCGAGAAGGAGAAGTGCCTCGCCGTGCGCGAATACCTCGAGAGCGCGGTCGACTGGCCGTGCACGGTGCGCAAGGACTACGCAGAGACGAACCTCGGCCTGCGCAAGCGCGTTGTCAGCGGATTGAACTGGGTTTTTGAAAATACAGAGAGAGCCATCATCCTCGAAGACGACTGCATACCCGACATGAGCTTCTACCATTTTTGCAACGAATTGCTGGAGCGTTATAAGGATGAGCCGCGAGTGATGCAGATCGCCGCCATGAACGTACAGGAGCGAAATCCTCGCTTCCGGATAAGCGAGAGCTACTACTTCTCGCAATTCGGCGAGATCTGGGGCTGGGCGACCTGGCGCAGGGCCTGGCGCCTGTATGACGAACGCATGTCGGCGTGGCCTGACGCCAAACGCTCGGGCCTTCTCGCAAAGCGCATCAAGGATCCCGCCGTCATTGATCACCTCGAATACCGATTCGATCACGTGCACGCCGTAGGCACTGACCGTACGAAATCCGACGTATGGGGAGCGCAGTGGATATTCACCCAGCTCCTCCACGACGGGCTCTCCATCGTACCCGCGACGAACCTCATCTCGAACGTCGGCGACGACGAGGGCACCCACATCAAGAAAAAGAGCGTCTTCCACCGCATGCGCACGGCTCCGCTCAGCTTCCCTCTCGTCCACCCATCCGAGATACGCGTGAACGAAGAGGCGGACCGTTACAGCCTGCGGGTCAGCTCAGGCATCAAGGCCGGCCTCGTGGAGAAAGCGGTCTTCTTCCTCAAGCGGCATGCGCCTGCTCTGCACCGGTTTCTCAAGCGGCTGAAAGGCTAGGCAGACGAGCGTAGTAGTTATGATGAGGCCTGGCCGGATCGTAATCCTCCACTTCATAACCGCAGTCTCGCAAGAGATGGAAAATCTCTTGGGGATCATGCGCATGCATCTGCGTCACCTCGAACGAAAGGGTGCTTATCCTCTTTTCCCCTAAAAGCTTCTTCGCACCCCTTAGCACCTGCAATTCATGCCCCTCTACATCTATCTTCACAAAGTCGATTTTCTGTAATTGCTTATCTTCGGCGAAATCGTCGAGAGTGGTCACGGGGACACGCTCGACGCCCACAGGACTGATCTGCTGATTTTTAGGAACGTAGGCTGAATTCCACGAAGAATGCTCTAGAGAAAATATCTGCATCTCAAGCTCCCCGGCGCTCTCTCCGAGGCCGAGACGGTGCGTTTCTATCTTTTCCTGCGCTCCATTCAAGGCCACCGTTTCAAGCAGATAGCTGAAAGTAGACCCGACCGGCTCAAAGGCATGCACCTTCGTCGCTAAGCGGCTCAGATAAACGGCATGGATCCCGATATTGGCTCCTACGTCCACCACTACTCCCTTCGCATACTTATCATACTGGCTGAACTCGTACTTGTAATTCTCGCGAGTGATGAGCTTCTTTATGGGAATCTTGTCATGAGGATACCACTTCACCTTGATGCCGAAATCATCCGTCACGACTACTGGTCCGAGCAGGCGGCGAAGCGGGTAGTAGAGAGCCTTGAACTGAAGGGCAATATTCATAAGTAATAGCCTTCATAAACACTGAGCTGCTTCTCAAGAGAGAAATTCTCGCGCAGGCGCTTTAATCCCGCTTCCCCCATCACAGCAGCTTGTTCCTCATTCTGGAGAAGGTAAGCGAGCTTCTCTGCAAGCATTTCCATATCGAGCGGGTTCACGATAAAGCCTGTCTTACCATCCTCCACCGCCTCAAAAGAGCCGCCGAAGCAGGTCGCCACGACCGGCTTCCCTGCCGCCATAGCTTCGAGGTTCGCCGTCGGGAAAGAGTCGAAAATGATCGAAGGCACCGCAACTACATCCGCCAGCCGGTAATATTTATATATATCCTCATGCGCTGAATGCGGCACGAAGACGATGCGCGACCGAATACCGAGTTCATCGATGAGCTGTTCCATCACTGGCTCCTGCTGCTTCGCGGGGTCAAAGCCTACCACCAGGAGCTTGGCCGCGGACACCCTCTCCGCTACCCGCGCGAACGCGCGCAAGAGGACGTCGCGCCCCTTGTCCGGCGTGAAGCGGCCTACGAAGAGGACGACCTTCGTGCCGGATAACCCGAGACTCTCTGCAAACGACTCTTTGTCGAAATACTTTCCGAAACTCTCTGCCGCCAGGCCGTTATGCGCGACGGAGACATTCCCCCGGATGCCGTTTTCCTCGAGCGCCTGCCGCAGAGCATCGCTCACTGCAAAGACCTGATCCGCCTTCCGCAGGTAAAAACGGATGAGCGGGTTGCGCAGAGGATTGAAGCGCTTGCGCGCATCGCGCAGGTTCACCTGCCACGGTATCCGGTAACGGAATGTCCGAGGGATGGCGGTCGAGGAGTAATCGATGAAATGGTGTAGCTTCTGGTACGCGAAGCTCATCACGTCGTGCGCCGTGAGAAAGACTTTGGCGCCGGAGCGCTTGGCGAGCGCGATAGCGTGGTAGGAGAAGTACTGATGGAGATTATGAAAATGCACGACGTCCGGCGCGAACGCCGCGAGTTCCGCTCCAAAGGCGCCGAGGACCTCTCGGTTGTAGAGGCTCCGGTACGCCCACCAGCGCGGGTGATAGTCGGTATAGAAAAAGCGTACCGGGAGGCCGTCATACTCCGTCCAGCCGTCTTCCGCCCTCACCCGCGTCGTAGCGAAGACTTTCACTTCATAGCCGCGCTCGCGGAGGCCGCGCGCATGGAGCAGCGCGATGGTATTGGCTCCGCCCCAGGAAGAGGGCGGGAAGCCGTCATTCACGATGAGTATCTTCCGCGCAGTCATTCGGCTGGCGCTCCCTCATCCGAAGCGGCAAGCGGCAAGACGCCCAGGAGCTCGCCGTTCGTGACGAAGCGCACCCTATCTTTCTTCTCCGACATCCTCTTGAGAAGGTCCTCGAGGTCATCCCACAGGCCGTAGCGCTCGATCTCCCAGGAGTGCCCCCAGAGATGGAACATCCCGTCGTGCGCGAGGGCGTGCTCGAACGCCGCAGCCGCCGCCGCGCCCCAGCTCGTCATCGCGGAGAGCGGAACGCCGAGAGAGCGGAGCGAGGAATAGCGCTCGGAGAGCGGCTGGAGGATCTTGCCCCAGTAATAGTGGTCCTTATCGAGCTTGCGCAAGGGGAAGGGATAGGCCTGGATCGTCGTGCCGAGGAAGAACGGGTCCTCCGGAGGCCTGGTCGCGCCGAAAGCGGTGGTGCGCGCTCCGCGGAAACCCGCCTCCTTGGCGAGCTCCACGACGCGCTTATTGAGGCGGCCGGACGGGTAGCAGAACAGAGGGACCTCTTCCCCGAGCACCGCTTCGAGCCAGGCCTTCCCTTCCACCATCTCGCGGAGCGCCTCGGCTTCAGGGAGCATGGTGAGATCGGGATGCGTCACCGTATGAGCGCCGACCTCGTGGAAGGGGCGCAGCGAGCGTATCTCCTCCTCGCTGAGGCGCGGCGTAGCGTATTTCTCTGAGATATAGAAGGTGCCACGCACGCCGTAGCGCTCGAGGAGCGCGGCAGTGCGCAGATCGAGCTGATGGCCGTCGTCCCAGCTGGTCGTTACGGTGAGCATGGTCTTTTGATTATGGTTTAAGCGCGTAGAGCCGGAAGTCCCCGCTTTCTATTATCGGCGGCTCTACGACGATTTCCGCAAAGCGCCAGGACGACTCCCTCTTCCGATCCCAGAGGAGATAGTCGGCCTTGTACCTATGTATATTCTCAAGAAGCGGGCGAGATGCAAACTCCTGGTATTTCGGGACGAGCTCTTCGAGCACACTATCCGGAAAACATCCCTGCGAGCCGCAGAGATCCCGCCAGTAGGTGCCCACGAAGAGCATCATGCCGACCTCCTTGCGGTTCTCCGGTTCATATAGGTACGCGCGCGCGTCCTCCGGAGCGACCCCTCGCAGCGCGAGCGTCACGAAGTGGTCATGCTCGAGCCTCTCCCGCGGCACATCGAACGTGGCGTCCGTGCCCCCGGCAGAATAGACGTACACCGGCGCATATGCGGTAATGCGGGTCCAGAGGTACTTATCCGTCAACACGACCGCACCCTCCTGCTGCGCGAGATGCTCCAGGATAGGCGCAAGATCCTGATTTCGCAGAGCCTCCGCCTTATGGGCATCGTAGGAGATCATCTGCACTCCGAACGCGAACCAGGCGAGCATGAGCACGGCGAGTCCCGTAAGCGCTCCGCGCAGCAGGCGCGGGAAGAGCGCCAGGATCTCCCCCCCGAGGAGCGCCATCGAGAGCAGGAACAGAGGGATATTCGTGAAGAAGTGGAAATGCTCCACGAAGATGATCCGGCCGGTGATCACCTGCTGATTGGAGACGATGACGCCGGCGAGAAGGAGGAGGTAGACGAAGCGGTACTTAGCAAAGAAATAGCGGGCCCATTCCGCGCCTCTCCGATTCGCGCCGAACCTCCCCCAGAGGAAGAGGAGACTATAGAGAAAGAGCGGCACTAGGATCATCTTCTCCAATATAACCTTGTGCGTGAGGATGGCGGTCGTGAGCGCGCTCTCGGTCTCTCCCAGGAACACGCCTAGATTGAGGAAGAGGAACGGCAGCATGGCCGCGAGCGCGGCAAGGCCGGCGAAGAAGGAATATCGGAGAAGCTCCCGCTCGCGCGCTACGAGCGCGAAGAGGAAGATGACGCCGAGCACGGTCGCGGCAAAAGCCCAGAAGTAGAGATAGATGTAAACGAGTGCTCCGACGGCGAGACCGCTCCCGAGCGCGATGCGGAGAGCTGGCTTGCGATACAGAGAGGAGAGGAGCCAGAGCGCCCCGAAGAAGAGGAGCGCGCTCGCCTGCGGATTGACCGGACGCGAATACGTCAGGAACTCCCGGTACGGCCCCTCAAACCAGAAGGTCCGCAGGGTATCCAGGATCCCGCTGAAGCGGACGAACTCGTTCCCGAGGAGGGCTGCGGCGGCTGCGAGGAGCGCGATAGGGATTCTGCCGGAGAGCGAGAGCGCGAAGAAATAAAGGAGGAGGGTCAGGGCTGCCGGGAAGAAGAACTGCATGCCGAGATGGAGCGCGCCGAGCGGCAGATCGAGAGCCTTCCCGATCTTCCCCAGGAGAAATTCTATGAGGAAGAACTGGAAGGGATTCCCGGCATCCTGATATTCATATTGAAAAGGGTCCGCTACGGGCGCCGAAGCCTCGTAGCTTTTCCCGATGAAGGTGAGGTAGAAATCGGCGTCCCCCGCTTCGATCATGGGGACGCCGCGGTAGCCCGGCGAGAGCTGCTGCCAGGCGAACGGAGCCGCGTGGATCGCTCCGACGAGGAGCGCGAGCAGGATGGCGGCGAGGTGCCTTCGCATAGATCGCTCAGCTGCCGCGGCGGAACCGCATCTTCCAGGGAGCCTTCACGCCCTCGAAGATGACGCCCTTGGACATCTTGGACTTGCCCGCGTGCCTGTCTTCAAGGAGGACCGGCACCTCGACCACGCGCGCTCCGGCTTTCCAGAGCCTATGCTTCAGCTCCATCATGAAGGCGTGGCCCTTGGCATGGATCTCTCCGAGGCGCGCTTCCCGCATGAAGCTCGTGCGCATGAGGTTGAAGCCCGAGGTGCAGTCGTTCACCGGCATGCCGGTGATGAAGCGGCAGTAAGCGTTCGCGAAGCGGCTGAGCCAGCGCCGCCAGAGCACCCAGCCGATGGTGCCGCCGCCCGGGACATAGCGCGAGCCGATGATCAGGTCTGCGTTCTCCCGGAGCGCCAGCATCCCCGGCAGGTACTTGGGATCGTGCGAGAAGTCCGCGTCGAGCATCTGTATCCAGCCGACGCTCGGATCCTTCATAGCCTCGTCGAAGGCGTTCAGGTACGCCTTGCCGAGGCCCTCCTTGCCCTTGCGGTTCAGCATGCGGACATGGCTGTCGGACGCCATGAGCGCGCGCACGATGTCTGCGGTGCCGTCGGGAGAGTTGTCGTCCACCACCAGGATGTCGATCTCGGGGAGGAATTCGCGGACGCGGGCGATTATCTTCCCGATGTTCTCCGCTTCGTTGTACGTCGGGATGATGATGACCGTCTTGTCCATGTAATGCCCGTAAAATACCGCATATTTGCTTGCTTAGCAATCGCGCCGCGTGCTATCATCTCCGGACTATGAAGCGCACGACCTGCCGCATTTCCGGCGAGCCTTTGGTAGAGCTTTTCTCCTTAGGCGACCTCTACATCTCCGATTTCCTCCCCAAGGATGCGGCCCCGCGGAGCGGGAAAGTGCCTCTCACGATGATGCTCGCGCCGGAATCCGGTCTCGTCCAGCTCGCGGACACGGCGCCCTTCGACTCGATGTACGAGCAGTACTGGTACCGCTCGGGCACGAACGAATCCATGGTGGCGGAGCTCAAGGACATCGCCCTCTCGACGGCCAAGCTCATGAGCCTCAAGCCCGGCGACGTCTACGTGGATATCGCCTGCAACGACGGCACACTCCTCTCCTTCATCGATCCGAGCGTGACCCGCATCGGCTTCGACCCCGCCAAGAACACCTACCGGGAAGCGGACCAGAGCCGCTTCAGCCTCTTCGTCAACGACTACTTCACGGCCAAGGCGTACCGCGAATCCCCCTTCGGCAGCAAGAAGGCCAAGGTCGTGACGACGATCGCGATGTTCTACGACCTCGAGGATCCCCACGAGTTCGTGAAGGACGTGAAGGAGATCATGGATGACAACGGCATCTGGGTGGTGCAGATGAGCTATCTGCCGCTCATGCTCAAGCAGCTCGCCTTCGATAACATCTGCCACGAGCACATCGAGTACTATTCCCTCGGATCCTTCAAATACCTCCTCGACAAGCACGGCCTGAAGATAGTGGACTGCGAGCTGAACGACGTGAACGGCGGCAGCTTCCGCGTCTCCATACGCAAGAACGAGGCGGACCCCACCACCTTCGCGAGCGCGCCCTACCGCGACGTAGCGGAGATGCGCGTCGATTCGATCCTCGCCTACGAAGAGACCCTCAACCTCAAGGACCCTCAGACCTATCTCGATTTCTACAAGCGCTCCTGCGACCTCCGCGACCAGACGCTCGCCTTCATGCGCGCGGAAAAAGCCAAGGGCAAGACGATCTGGGCCTACGGCGCATCTACCAAGGGCAACACGCTCCTCCAGTGGTGGGGCATCGACAACACCCTCATCGATGGCATCGCCGAGCGGCAGCCGATGAAATACGGGCTGAAGACTGTCGGCACCGACATCCCCATCGCCTCCGACGAAGACATGCGCGCCGCGAAGCCTGATTATCTCTTCGTGCTCCCCTGGCACTTCATCGAATCCTTCGTGCGGCGCGAGAAGGAATTCCTGGAGCGCGGCGGCAAGTTCATCGTCCCCTGCCCGCGATTCGAAGTCATAGGAAAAGAGAGTCGGTAAGCTGAAGATATGGAAAAGAAACCGCCCCGTCGCAAACCGAGGGGCGGTTTTGCGACGGGGCGTAAGTGCCGGACGGTCGGCTACTTGCCGACCGAGGCGAGCGTTGTGCGGTACCAGACGGTGAACCTGGCCTCGGGCCGCTTGAAGCGGATGAGCGCGCGGATGGCGAGCACCCGGGTCAGCACGGCGAATGCGAAGCAGATCCACGCAAAGAGAGCCAGCGCGTCCTCCGAGATACCCTCGGGCCTGAAATCGAGCGGCTTGAAGAGCGGCACACCGAAGATGAGCCGGCCCATCACATAGTAGAGGAAGGTGAGCACGATCCACGGCTCCGAACGGAACGGGGAGTGCTTCGACTTCCCCTCCGCCTCGGCGATACGACAGTCCGCGACGAAGACGAAGGCGCCGAGCACGTGAGCGCCGGCGAGGAGAAAGATGACCGGAGTGACGAGAAGCCACCCAGGATACGGCAGGAGAGACTTGCCGAACCAGGCGAGAAGACCAGCCACCACGATAGCTGCGGATAGCAGCCAGGGGAACCTCCGGAGGTATTCCCCGAACGACGGAAGGGCGAAGGTCATGAGATCCTCTCTCAGTGAGTCTGTATGGAGAATACCACTAAATTAAGATTTGTCAATAAAAACGCACTACTAAAAGAAACCGTATCTATGTACTTGACTAAGTCTTATTTTATTGTCATAATTAAAAATAGAAAGGAGACATTAAGTCATGGAAGCCAGGTTCGATTTTTCCGGGGCGACCGTCGTCGTCACCGGCGGCGCCTCCGGCATCGGCAAGGCGACAGCGCGCCTCTTCGCTGACGCGGGAGCCAATGTCCTGATACTCGACAGGAAGGTCAAGACGGAACTCCAGGGGCGGCACCCGGTCCGCACAATCAGGACCGACGTGGGGAACGACGCGAGCGTGAAGAACGCCGCCGCCCTGCAGGCGAAACGAGGACCGATCCAAATCCTCGTCAACAACGCGGGGATCGAATACAACGATCAAGGCAATCTCCTCGCGATGCCCTGGGACAAGCTCCTGCACATCATCAACGTCAACCTCGTCGGCTATCTGCGGGTCGCGAGGGCGTTCCTGCCGCTCATGCAGAATGGCGGCCGGGTGATCAACGTGAGCTCTATCCAGGGCCTCGGAGCTCACTCCCCCGGGACGAGCTACCAAGCAGCGAAGGCCGGCATCTTGGGCCTCACCCGGGCGCTCGCGCTCGAGGTCGCTTCTCGCCGCATCACGGTCAATTCCGTTTTGCCGGGCGCCATCGCCACGGAAGGCATGGGTGCCGTACGCGCCGGCGGCAACGCCATCCTCGACCGGTATCGCCGGCGCGCTCCTCTCGGAAGGCGGGGATTCCCGGAAGAGGTGGCGAACGCAATCGCCTTCCTCGCCTCCGACGAAGCTTCGTACATCACTGGCACCGAAATCGTGGTGGACGGCGGGTACATTATGAATATCACGCCCGACGACCCCGCGCAGCCGACGCCGCTTGTCGACAATGATCCCGACAATCGGTAAGACTCAAGCGCCCCTGGTTCCCAGGGGCGCTTCTCCTTTTTTATTTCTCCCCGAGCGGCTTCCTCATCTCGAGGAAGATGATACCGAGCGGGAACGGCTGGAGGAAGTAGGTGCGGGCGGTAGGCGTCACTTCCTTGCCGACGGCGAGCAGCTCGGCCTTATCGAAGAAGCGCTGCTCCGTCCACGGCCATACCCACCGGAGCATCTTGGGGCGAGCAACGGTATACCACACGGTGTGGTAGGAATACTTATACGGCACCGAGAGGAGCGCGGTCCCTCCGGGCTTCAGCACGCGGTAGTGCTCCCGCGCGACAGTGACGGGATCCTCGAAGTGCTCGAGGAGTCCCTGGCTCCATACGAAATCGAAGCGCTCCTCCGTCGCGAGCTTCGTGCAATCGTCGATTATGAAAGAAGTATTGGTAAGCCCTTGCTTCTCCGCGGAGGCGGCCGCCTGGCGCACCGCGGACTCGGATATATCCACCCCGACGAGCCGCTGTATCTCCGGCGCGAGGGAGAGGGAGAGCGAGGCCCGGCCGCAGCCGAGCTCGAGCATGACGGAATCGCGCGAGAGATAGCGGCGGAGTATGCGGCGGAAGAAGAAGTTATAGACGGTGCGGCCCCAGTCGATGACCGTGTCCACCCAGTTGCTCCGCTCCCAGATCTCCTGCCACTCCCCCGCCTGCTCGGTGGTCTTTTGCATCAGAGGATTATAGCAGGCCGGCGTCCTTCATCTTCTTGAGGCGCTCATAGTCAGCCGTGACCATCATGCGCACGAGCTGCTTGAAGCTCACCTCGGGCTTCCAGCCGAGCTTCTTCGCGGCCTTGCGGCTGTCTCCGAGGAGATAATCGACTTCCGTAGGGCGGTAGTACTCTTTGGCTATCCTCACCACGACCTTCCCGTCCTTGGTCTTGCCGACTTCGTCGAAGCCTTTGCCGCTCCAGGAGATAGGCATATCGAGAACCTTCGCAGCCTCCTCCACGAACTCCCTTACCGTATGGCTCACGCCGGTCGAGATGACGTAGTCATCAGGCGTCTTCTGCTGAAGCATCTTATGCATGGCCTTCACGTAGTCGCCCGCGAAGCCCCAGTCGCGCTTCGCATCCATATTGCCGAGTGCGAAGGATTCCTGGATGCCGAGCTTCACCTTGGCGAGGGAGATGCTGATCTTGCGCGTCACGAAATGCTCCCCGCGGCGCGGAGACTCATGATTGAAAAGTATGCCCGAGCAGATGAACAGGCCTTTCTTCTCCCGGTATCCCTTGACGTAATCCTCGTGCGCGAGGAGCTTGGCCTCGCCATACGGGCTCACCGGAGCGAAGACGGAGTTCTCGTTCTGAGGAGGATTGGTTCTCCCGAACATCTCACTGGTGGACGCCTGGTATATCTTCACCTTCGGATTCACCTTGATCGCCTCATGGATGAGCCTGCCGAGACCGTGATAATTGATATCCATCGTCTCGTCCGGGCATTTGAAAGAGATGCCCACATCCGACTGTGCCGCGAGGTTGTAGATCTCATCCGGCTGGCTCTCCTCGAGCGCCTGGCGGATGGACGCCCCATCGCGGAGATTGCCGTAGACGATGCGGAGGCGCCGCTCCGGGCGAACGAGCTTCTCGATGCGGATCATCGGCTCGAGACTGGTGCGACGCATGAGCCCCCAGACCTCGTACCCGAGGTCGATGAGGTATTCCGCGAGATACGAGCCGTCCTGACCTGTCACGCCAGTGACAAGCGCCCTCTTTTTCTTTTTCTTAGTATTTTTATTCTTTGGGGCGGTCTTTTTGGCGGGCATAATGGTTTCAAATACTAGCAAATCACGGCCTATTAGCAAGGTTCCGGGATCAGCGCCCCTTGGCAAACTCGAGGATGGTCCTGGCCCTCTCTTCCCAGGTATAGTGCGCGAGGAAGAGGGCTTCCGCCGCGCGCGCCTTGGCCCGTATCTCTTCGCCTCCCGCGAGCACCCGGAGGAGCCCCTCAGCGAGCGCTTCGCTGTCCCCCGGCGGGATGAACTCGGCTTCCTTTTCAGAGAGCACTTCCCGTACGGAAGGCAGATCGGTGGTGAGTATCGGTACGCCACTCGCCATGTAGTTGAACATCTTGAGGGGCGACATGTAGTAGGCGTAATGCTCTGTGAACGGGAAGTTCATCACGTGCACGTCCGCCGCGCGGAAGTACGGGATGACCTCCTTCTGCCGCAGATCCGTATCCACACGCACTTTATCGAGAGGCACGCCTGCTTTTTCGCAGAGCGCGAGCACGGCTGCGCGATCCTTCTCCGGCATGCCGGTGAGGAGGAGAAAGGCGTCCGGCTCCCTCTCGAGGATCTTCGGGAAGATCTCGATGAGCTCCTCCACGCCCTTGCCGCTGCCCATGGTATGGATCGCGCCGATGTAGGCGATGACCTTGGCCTCGAGGGGGATATCCTTGGACAAGCGCCAGGCGTCGCGGTCGAAGGGCACGGCATATTTGGACGGATCCGCGCCGTCGTGCGCGATCAGGATCTCGCGCGTGGCTCCCGCCTTCTCAAGCAGGTTTTTCAGCCCGCCGCTGATGGTGACGAGGGTGTCCGCGCGCGAGAGGAGCGCGCGGGCGAACCAATTGAGCTTGCGCGTATGCACCTCCCAGCCGGTTTTCTTGATGAAAGTAATGCCCCAGAGAGCCACTTCGTCGCGCCCATAGACGAGATCGGCGCGGGAAAAGAGAGAATAGAAGAAAGAAGAGAGGGCGAAAGTGAGGACCTGGATGAAGAAGCCTACGGGGCCGAGGGGGATGAGGTCGAGGGAGAAGATCCGCACAATGCGGAAGTTCCGCTCCACGTCGTAGTACTCGTAGGGATCGCTCTCGACCCTCCCGAAGCGCCAGGGCACGGCGAGCGTGACCTCGTGGCCGAGGCGCGCGAAGGCCTCGCACATCTTCATCACCTGGAGGCCGTGCGCCTTCTCCGTAGGGAGCCGCATGTTGGCGAGATAGAGCAGCTTCATATGAGATGGGTCCTAAATACCAGAAACTTGTACCCGAAGAAATTGCCGAATACGGAGATAGGGACGGTAGAGAGCACCGCGATATTAGCCCACAGCTTCGGGGCAATGCCCCAAAGAGGTCCGACCACGTTCACGAGGAGGGAGATAACCACGACATTGACGAGCGCAGTCGTCCCAGAGACGAGGAAGAAACGGGTATATTCTCGGTGCGCGCCAGCGAGCTCTTCGGAGCGGAACACCAGGAACTTGTTCCAGAGGAATGCGTGGCTGATGACGATGACGAAGGTTATGACAGAAAAGACCGTGATCAGGTAGCCGCGGGTGACGCCCGTCGCAGACATGAGCAGATTGAAGATAGTGAGGCTAAGGAGGGTATTCAGCACGCCGATGACCCCATACCTGACAAATTGCCGCGTAAAGGATTCCGGAAGCGGCAGGAGGGTAAGGATCTTGAGGCCGGAGGCCAGGCCGAGAGGCACGATGAGACACCATAGAACGGCGGCAATGACTAGGGTGGCCCCAGAGAGACCGAGTTCCGCGTAAACACCTAGATTCCCGAAGACGATTAAGGAGAAGATAGCGATGAATGCGCCCGCGAGGAGTCCGAACCAGAGTGAGGAGTGGAAGTGATGAGACATGGTGCTGATTATCCCCGGAAGCTACTTCCTGGCAAGGGAGAGGTAGGAGCCCAGCTGCCCCGCCGGGATGTACCGCGCGAAAAGCGGAGCCTCTCTCGCATAGTCGGAAGCGCTCACGATCACCCGATCAGGGATCCCCTCCCGGAGCGCTGCGAGCCCCGCCGCGCCGTAGACCATCGTCTCAGTGGTGGCGATGTATTGATAGTAACTCTCCGAGCGGATGAAAGGTACGGCTTCCGGGACATTGTAGACGAAGAGTGTCTCCCCCGGCGAGACCATTGAGAAGTAGGCGTCGAGCTCGCGGGCGGCCGTGCTCTCGTAGTGCTCCGCCACCCAGGAGGAATAGTTGAGCTGATAGAGCTGCAAGAGGCCTACACCGAGGCAGGCCCCGATAAGGAGAGCGCGGGAGAAAAGAGAGCCGAAGGACGGGCGGAAGCGCCGGAGCGCGTCGAGGATGGTCGCGAGATTAGAGGGCGCGAAGAGGAGCGCGAGCACGAGCGCCGGGAACAGGTAGCGGTACCAGCCCGCGGTGCGGAGGTAGGCCGCGAGCACAAGGAGGGAGAACGCGAGCGCCGTCCATTCGGCGAGGAGTATCCGCTCGCGGCGGATGAGGCGGAGGAGGAAGGCTGCGAGCCAGAGGAGCATGAAGGCGGCGCAATAGAGAGGGGTGGCTTCGGTCGCGAAGCGGAGCGCGTTCCCGAGGATGATCTCTCCGAGCGACTCGATGCCGTAGGGATTCGCGTAGTACGCGAGCGTCGCGCCCGCGCGATCCCCTACCCCGAACTGGAGGAAGAGCCAGAGCGCGACCGGGAGCGCGAAGGCGATTCCTGCCGCAGCTATCTCCCGGAAGCGAAAGCTGACCGAGCGGAAGCGGAAAAGGAGCGCGAGAGCGATCGCTCCAGGGAGGAGCAGGAAGAGGGGCTTCGTGGCGACCGCGAGTCCGGCCGCGAGCCCCGCACCGATGTAGGAGCCGACGCCTGCGAAATTCCGCGCCTCGATGCGCCAGAGGAAGTAGAGCGAGATCGTGAGGAAGAAGAGCCCCGGCACTTCTCCGAGGACGTTCTTGCCGTTCCCGTAGATGAGCGGCAAGGTCGCGAGGAGGAGGAGCGAGAGGAGCGCCGCCTCGCGGCCGAAGGCTTTATACACGAAACCCCAGGCGGCGCAGAGAAAGAGCAGAATGAAGAGCGCCATCGGAAGGCGCGCGGAGAAAAGCGAGTCGCCGAGTACGGAAAGGGAGAGCGCGACCGGCGCAAGAAAAGGATAACCGCCAGTGATGAAGCCCGAGGAGATGTATTCTCCGGGAGCGACCTGGAGGGTCTGATTACCCCTTTCACTAATGGATTGAGCTACCTGGATATAAAGACCCTCGTCGTACCAGGTCGGGGGACTCTCTGTGAGCACGTAAAAGGCGTAGAAGGAGGCGAGGAGGAAGAGCGCCCCTGTAGCGACCTCATACCACGGCAATCGAGCTAAGTGAGCCATTGTAGGGGCGCCCAGAGGCGTATAATGGCCGTATTATAGCATTTCCCTTCCTTTAGAGGAGGTGCAGGAAGGCGTAGCGGAGGAAGGCTTCGCCCGAGAGCTTACTATCGAAAGCGCGCCGCGCGCGCTCCTGCATGCCTCTGAATTCCGCATCCGAGAGGGAGGCGTAGAAATCCGCGACGATCTGCGGCAGGCGGTCTATGTCCTTAGAGGAGACGCGCAGGATGAAAGAGGAGTAGTCGATATGCTCTTCGAGCGGAAGCACCGTCTCCGTATCGATGAGAAGCGGAATGCGACCGAGAGAGAGCGCTTCATAGAAGCGCATGGAATAGTTGCCGTCGCCCTTCGGCGCGAGCACGAAGTCGGAGGCCCTCATGTTCTCGATATATTCCCGGCGCGCGGTCTGCGGATCGGAGAGGATGCTGTGCGCGTGCGCGGAGAAGGTCTTCCGTATCAGAAAATTGACGGCGACAAGCGCGGAGCGGGAGAGCCGCGCGAGCGCGGCGCGCCGGAAGTAGAGCCCGGGGCGGTGCGCCCTCAGTCGAGCGCCCTGTGCGAGAGCGCGGAGCTCTACGAGGATGAGCTTCGCATAGTAGCGGAGGCGGCGGCCCGGAGAATCGAAATCCGCCCAGCCGCAGAAGCCCACTACTGCTCTCTCCCCTTTCATGCGCGGCGTCACGCCGCCTGCGCCGAGGTCTTCTACGAAGGGCGGAGCGATGATCTCGTTCGGCGCTTTCTTGTAGCGATACTGCGAGTAGCGGAAGATGATCGAATCCGGAACCTCGATCGGAGAATCGTAGTCGCTGTAATCGAAGATGAGTACCTTCTTCCCGTGCTCGCGGGCGCGAGCCACCACGCGGGCGAGGTATTCTGTCTCTCCCGCAATGCGGTAGAAATCGTGCGGGACGAGGAGATAGTCGGCTCCCGCGGGATCCTCCGCGATCTCCACGAAAGGCTCCCTGAGCGTCTGCAGGGCGCTATTGGTGAAGAGCCGCTCGGGGCGGTCGATGGCGCCTAGGTTCGGGAAGAGGAGCGGGATGTGGGGCTGCCCCGGGACGAGCTCGATATGGACCTTCTTCATCGTAGTACGGAGAGAGCCTCCTTCACCGCGCCCTCGACCTTCTCCGCGGAGAAGATCTTGGCTGAGCGGAGCGAGGCTTCCCGGGAGAGCCGCGCGCGGAGCGCGGAGTCGCGCATCTCGAGGAGGCGGTCGGCATAATCCTGCGCGCTCTCCGCAAGGAGGAGATGCGTGCCGTGCTCGAAAGGATACCCGGAGAGCCCGCGCGGAGAAGTGACCGTGGGAATCCCCTGCGCGAGCGGCTCGAAGATCTTCTGCTGCATGCCGGCGCCCATGAGCGAGGGGATGACCGCGATATCCATGCCGGCGAGGAAAGCGCCGAGGTCGGGCACGTAGCCTTCATGCGCGGCGCTCGGCGGGAAATAGCCTTTGAATTTCTCGGGCACCTTGCTGCCGAGGATGTGGAAGCGGAATTCCCCGGGCGCCAGGCGCTCCACGAGGGGGATCACTTCCCGGAGTAGGAAGAGGAGGCCGCGGCTGTTGTGATAGACGTTGTAGGTCGAACCGAGGAAGAAGACATGAAGCGGGCGGGCGTCCGAGATGGTATGTCCGCTCCGGAGGAGCCGCGGCAGGGAGCGGAGTGGGACGGTGATCGCCTTCTTCGCGCCGAGGAAGCGGTAGATCTTCTCTTCCTTGGGAGTGATGGCGCAGACGGCGACGCTCTGCCAGATAGAGAGGCATTCGCTCATGACCTTGGCCGGGAAGGTGAGGAGGCTGTAGAGGCTCCAGCCTTCCTCCTGCACGGCATGCACCGGCTCGAAGTTGATGGAGCGCGTGACGATGGGGATGCCGCGCTTCCGTATCTCTCCATAGAGCGGCCAGAGGTAGGTGTAGTCCACCCACACGAGATCGGGCTTGAAGCCGTCGAGCTCCCTCTTCAGTATCCCTTGTATCTCGGGATCAAAATATTCATACGAAGCTCCGTCCCAATGGAGCGGATTGAGGAGGCGCGCGGCGTAGTAGCGGAAGGTGCCGAAACGCGGATGCCAGCTGCCGCCTTTGTAAGAGACCGGAAATATCGGGATGCCCAGGCGCTCACGCGCTTCGGGCACGGTCTGATCATGCTTCGGCGTCACCTTGGCGATGACGCGCACCTCGTAGCCGAGGGCAATGAGCATCTCGATGCCTGCGGCGCGCTCCTGCTCGTCCGCGCCGGTCGAGGGATACGGGAAATTCGGCGTGACGACGAGGATCTTCTTTTTCATTGCGGATCCCGGAGGCTCAATTCGGCGGTTCTCCATAGACGCCCTTCAAGAGATCGAGATCCTTGCCGCTCGAGCGGAGGAGGGAGATGTTCTTCTGCTCGAGCGCGGTGAGGAGGTTCTGCCCGCGCTCATCTTCCGGCAGGAGCTTCACGTAGAGGGAGCGGAAGGCGGCGAAGTCCTTGATGAAGCAGTGCCCGCCCGCGCCGCGGCCGGGAGCAGCTCCCGGGAATCCGCTCTGGTGCACCGGCTTGATGTAGCGGGTCGTGATCATCGGGTCGTGTATGAGGGCGTCTTCGATCACCTGCCACTCGGCCCCGAGCTTCTGCGCGGCGTCGTAGAGGATGTTCGAGAGCATGATCTGGAAATAGCCGTTCAGGTTGTGACTGTACTTGATGAGCTCGGCTTCCGTAGAGGTGCAGATATTGGTATACGGCGCCTTGGGGAGCGCGGCGAGCGCCGCCTCTGCGGCGGCGCGGTGCGCCTCGTCGCTTACCGCAAGCCCCATGATATTCGAAAAAGGATTCGCGGCGTCATGCGCGGCGGTCTTCTCGGAGAGGAATTCCGGCGAGTAGATGAGGATCACTCCGGGGTATTTCTCTTGGAGCTTCGCGGTGGTGCCCGGCAGGATCGTGGACTTGATCACCACAGTCTTGCCCTCTCCGACGAGCGAGACGCCCTCCTCCACGATGCTCATGTCGAAACCGCCCGGAGTCGTGGGCGTCGGGACCGCGATGAAGACGATGTCGCACTCCCGTATCTTTTCCTT
>DASPJT010000062.1:0-5715 GCA_035628455.1 Minisyncoccota bacterium | reverse complement strand
TCTCTAGGCATCGCCGCCTTAGCTCAGTTGGTAGAGCAACACTTTTGTAAAGTGAAGGTCCCCAGTTCGACCCTGGGAGGCGGCTCCGCGAACAGAATGCTTCCATTCATTCTCAATCTTCCTTATACCGTTGTTGGATTAGTGATGGGGCTACTCTCCGCACCTAAGGATCTCAGTTTTAACAGGCATCCGTATGCTCTCGTGCTTAACGTAAGAAAATTCTGGTGGGAATTTGGATATATAAAGGGCGCGAGGGCTATGGCGATAGGCCATACCGTACTGTTGGGTCCTAATGTAGAAAATAAAGATCTAGAGCACGAGCTCGTTCACGTCGAGCAATATGCAAGAGTCCCTCTTGTTTACCCGGTGCTTTACTATATTGAGTTCTTCCGCAAAGGATATCGGATGAATAAATACGAGGACGAGGCGTACCGCAGAGCGGGGAATATCTATAAAGGAAAATAAAACCGCGCCACTCTCGTGGCGCGGGTGTAAAGCGTGCGGACGCTCAGTCGTAGTCTTTGTGTGGTCCGATAACGGGGTCGCCAACCTTGATGATACCGCCTCCGATGACCTCAGCGACGATGCCGCCGTGCTCCCAGAATTCGGCGCGGAAGGATCTGTTGGGCATGCCGACGAGTTTGCTCGGGCGGTTGCAGGGGTCGCAGTAGCGCACGCCGCGCATGACGGCTTCGCCGATCCGGAACACTTCATCCTTGTCTCTCCGGAGGAAGTCGTAGATCTCAATACCCTCCGTAAAGATGTTTCGGCGGCTCTGGATAAAAGCGAAGCTCGTGCTGGCGAAGAAGCGGACGTCCATGATCGTTACTTGTCGGCGTCCGGTCACTCCTTTGTTGAAGCTCCCTTCTCCTGAGCAATAACGATCTCCTTCGAGTCCCTGCCCGGCGATAGCATGCACTTCGGAGACTTCCTGCATAACCCCTCCTGCTTCGGGGGAAATACAGATGCCTCGCACGATACCTTTTCTATGTGGCATGGAAGCCTCTCTATGGGTGGAACGGCTCCGGCCAGCTTAGTCTAATTTGAAACCCTAGTACACCCCCGGAATAAACCGATATCTGACTTTCTGCACATACGCCTGATACTCCGGATCGGCGAGGAGGTGGCGTTCTTCGGTCCATGCGCGGACGAAGTAGACCGCGCTCCAGGCGAGCATCGAGATGAAGGCTGCGACGGACATCACCGGGAGGAGCGCTATCCACCACGCCAGGTTCTTGGAAGCGTAGTGCGGATGCCGTATCCAGGCATACGGGCCGTGGCTCACGATGCCGCGGTTCGTGAGGTTCGAGCACTTGGTGCCGAGGGCGAGCGTGCCCCAGAGGTAGATGAAGAGCGCTCCGAGGATGGCGAGGTAGGCGATGAGGGTAGCCTCGAGCGAGCCGAAGGAGCCGTAGAGGCTCGGGTACCAGGGGAAGAAGCGCTCCATGATGGCGCTGTTGAACGGAGGATAGCAGAGGAGGGCGGAGACCCAGCCGAGCACGGTCGGCTCCACCGAACGCACGGTGTTGTCGAGCTTGTCGGACTCGAACAGGTAGCCGAAGGCGAAGTAGAAGGTGTCTATGAAGAAGATGAGGAGGATGAGGAGCGGGTAGGTGACCGCGATGAAGTAAGAGGCTTCGAGGAGCCGGCTCGGGTCGAATTGCGAGAGCGTGCCCACTGCGCCCTGGAAGTTCCCCGCGGCGAAGTTGATCATCAAAGGCAGGAAGTAGAACTTCACCACGAAGAAGAGGAGCGCCGTCTTCTCCTCGTGCGAGAGGCGACGCTCCTCTCCGGGCGCGAGCGCCGTCCAGGGGAGGAGGCGCCGGAGCCCGCGCAGGATGAGGTAGCCCTTGCTCGGTTTAGCGAACGTATGGAAGAGGAGATAGAGCGGGAAGTAGGCGGTGTAGAGGAGGGCGGCGCCGAGCACGATCAGCTTGGTGCCGGGGAGGAGGAAGGACTGGTAGTAGGCGTTCAGGAAGTAGACGAAGACGGCGAGCCAGACGAGGAGGAGGTTCGCTCCGAAGTAGAGGACGCGGTCTTTGAGCGGAGTTTCCATTTTAACGCTTAGGCGTCGATGTCGACGTCGAGGTGGCGAGGCTTTCAGCGAGCTCCGGGACCTTCGCCTCGATCTCCTCGAGCGGGGTGAAGCCGTAGAAGACCTCGTCGCCGATCATGATAGCAGGGAGCCGGGGCTCGATGTTGAAGATGGAGATGAGGGTGCGGAGGGCGGAGAGGTTCAAGTGATAGTCAAAGGAATAGACGCGGAGATCAGGGTAACGCTCGCGGAGGGCGGTGAGGACGTAGCCCGCCTTCTCGCAGTCCGTGCAGGCGCCGTCATTCGAGTAGAAGTAGAGGACGGTGATGGGCTTCGTGCCGCACTTCGCGGAAACCCGCTTCATGAGGAGGTAGTCCTTTATCTCAAGGAGGGAGTAGTAGCGCTTGAGCTCGATCACCTCCGGGTTGTCGCTCCCGAGCCGCTCCTCCGTGTAGGAGAGCTTCTCCGCGAGGGAGTTGATCTCCTTGGAGAGGATGGACTGTCCGGCGAGGTCCTTGCAGGAGGATTCCGCGAGCAGGCTGAACTGGGTCTCGGAAGAGAGGATATCGATGGAGATCTGGTCGCCGATGGAGCGGATCTCGTCGATGCGGCGGTCGTTCAGGCGGCTGCTGACGTAGAGCGCCGTCCCGAAGAGGGACACGGTGATGACGAGGACGAAGAGATACTTTTTCCAGTCTATGGAGCGCATATGAAAGCCTTACCTCCAGGAAGTCTTGCGGGAGAAGGCGGTGTTGTAGACCGACTTCAGGAGCCACCAGGGAGCCACGAAGCCGTAGCAGACCATGAAATAGAGCATGTCCCGGGAGAGGAGCTTCTCCCGGCCGATCGCCTTCCCGGTCACGAGGAGGGCGAAGGTGATGAGGATGAGCGCGATCGAGAGGAGCATGAGGGATTCGGTGTTGAGGAAGAACCAGTCGGTGGCGACGCGCGGCCAGTCGAGGGTGAGCCCGATGATGCGGATCTCGGTGACCTTCTCCGAGATGGTGAGGCCGGCATAGAAGAGGGTGTAGGCGGCGAAATAGAGGGCGGAGAAGACCGAGAGGACGGCGAGCGGCAGGATGAACATGGAAAGGTTGCCGTAGCGGCGCTTGAAGAAGATCTGCCGGTAGTCGAGAGCGTTCTCGAGGAAGCCGTGCACCCAGCGCACGCGCTGCTTGAAGAGGCCGCGGAGGGTGGAGGGGGCCACGGTGTAGACGTAGGCGTCGTGCGCGTTGTCGATGCGGTAGTCCTTGGTCTGCATGCGGAGGCCGATCTCGAGGTCCTCCGTGTGGTGGGCGTGGCGGTAGGGGCCGAGGGTGTCAAACACGCTCTTCCGGAAGAAGGAGAAGGGGCCGGGGGTGATGTAGACGCTGCCGATGAGGGCGAAGACCTTGCGGATGAGCACGCTGAAGCTGTACTCGGCGCGCTGCATCATCTGGATGAAGTTCTTCGGCTGGTGCAGCTTGATGGCCGGGGTGACCGCCATGGTCTCCGGGTTCTCGAAGCGGAGCACGATGCGCTTCAGCGCCTTGGGGTCTACGAAAGAGTCGGCGTCGAGGCAGCCCACGATCTCGGAGGTCGCGTGCGCGAGGCCGAGGTTGAGCGCCTTGTACTTGCTGCCCTCGTTCTCCTTCTGGAAAAGCCTGATCTGGGGATGGTCTTTGTAGGCCTGCATGACCTTCCAGGTGCCATCCGTACTGCCGTCGTCGATCGCGAAGATGGCGAGCTTGTCCTTGGGGTAGTCGAGGGCGAGGAGGGAGTCGAGGGTGCCGGCCACGGTCTTCTCTTCGTTGAAGCAGGGCACGATCACGGTCGCCGTGGGGAAGGCTTTCGGCTCCGGGGATTCCTTGGAGATCTCCTCCCGGCGTTCGAAGAAGGTCACGAGGAGGAAGACCTCGAAATAGAGGGAGATGAAGATCAGGATATGGGGCAATAGTTCGCCGAAAAAGGGGGGCATGGGTAAAGCGTGTTATACCTTTTATGACGCTTTTTTTCAACCTTTCTGACGCTTTTTCCGCCTTAGACAAAGGCATATTTTCAGATACAATGCGACACATGCACGACACCAAAGGGAAGGGACACCTCCACCCGCTCTCCCTCCTCATCCGCGAAGCGAACCGCATCTTCGCGGGCATGGGCTTCGCCTTCGCCGAAGGGCCCCTCCTCGAGAGCGAGTGGTACAACTTCGACGCGCTGAACGTCCCCAAGGACCACCCGGCCCGCGACATGCAGGACACCTTCTTTGTGAAGGACGAGCCGGGGATGGTTCTCCGCACGCACACCTCGAACGTGCAGGCGCGCTATATGGAAGAGCAGATGAAGAAGGGCATCCTGCCCCCCTATCGCGTCATCGTGCCCGGCAAGGTCTTCCGCAACGAGGCGACCGACATGACTCACGAGGCGGAGTTCTTCCAGCTCGAGGGTCTCGCCGTGGGGGAGGACATCTCGCTCGCGAACTTGAAGGGCACGCTGGAGCAGTTCTTCCAGGAGCTCTTCCGCGGTGCTTCCGTCGAGGTGCGCTTCCGCCCGAGCTTCTTCCCGTTCGTCGAGCCGGGGGTCGAGGTGGACATGCGCCTCGTCGGCGAGAATGTGCCGGAGAAGCTCCGTGACCGCTGGATAGAGATGATGGGCGCGGGCATGGTGCACCCGAGCGTGCTCCGGAATGCGGGGGTCGATCCGGAGAAGTATCAGGGCTTCGCTTTCGGCATGGGTCTCGACCGCCTCGCCATACTCCGCTGGGGTATCGATGACATCCGCCTGATGCATTCCGCTGATCTCCGGTTCATCAACCAATTCTGATATGAAAGTCCTCCGCCCATGGCTCCAGAAGTTCGTACCTGATTTGCCGGAGGCAAAGGTTCTTGCCGACGCGCTCACCTTCCATGCCTTCGAAATCGAGAGCGTGGAGGGCGAGGTGCTCGACGTGAAGGTGACACCCAATCGCGGTCACGACGCGCTCTCGCACCGCGGCATCGCCAAAGAACTTGCAGCCATCCTGAAGTTACCGATGACTTATGATCCGCTCACGGAGAAGCCAGATCTTTCAAAAACTACGAATGAGGTTTCTGTATCCATAGAATCTCCGCTCTGCAAGCGCTACATCGCCGGATACATCAAGGGGGTGAAGGTGGGGCCGAGTCCGGCGTGGCTCAAGGGGAGCCTCGAGGCCATCGGCCAGCGCTCTATCAATAACGTGGTGGACGCCACTAATTTCATCATGTTCAAGCTGGGCCAGCCGCTCCATGCGTTCGATGCCACAAAGCTGCCGAGCTTGAAGATCGGCGTGCGCACGGCGCATAAGGGGGAAGAGATAGAAACGCTTGATGGGAAGAAATATCCTCTTAACGAGACGATGCTCCTCATCACTGCCGGCGATATCCCAGTCGGCATCGCCGGTATCAAGGGCGGCATGCCCGCAGCAGTAGACGAATCGACCGTCGATATCGTCATCGAATCGGCGAACTTCGACGGGCCGTCCGTGCGCAAGACATCGCGATCTCTGAATCTGCGGACCGACGCTTCGAGCCGCTTCGAGCAGGTCCTCTCCCCGGAGCTCGCAGCCTGCGGAATCGTGGATGTGGTTTCCATGATCCACAAAGTCGCGGGGGGAGAGCTGATCGGCTACGTGGACAGCTATCCTGCGCCCATGGCTCAGCAGGAAGTGAGCGTCGCGCTTTCAA
>DASPJT010000061.1:0-2932 GCA_035628455.1 Minisyncoccota bacterium | reverse complement strand
CGCTTCATGTGAAGGCTATGCGCGTTCCGAAGTTCCGCCCCGCAAAGGCGCTCAAGGACGCGGTGAAGTAAATCTCCTCTTTTTTTCTCTAGAGAACGTGAAGGGCTCGTCATCTGACGAGCCCTTTTCGTTTTTCCTCCGAGTAGACCAAGAGCACGAGAAGGATGAAGCCAAAGAAATACGCGAACGTCATCCCATCCCAGGTAAAGATGTACCAGATACGTCCTTGGAATTGCGGCCAGTCCTCGACGCTCTCTGCAAATCGGATGATCAGATTACGCCCGCTCAGGCAGATTCCTGTGGCGGTAAGCAGGAGCACGAGGACTATCATAGCGGCTTTCGTAAGCATAGAGCCACCTCCTTTTCCAGAGAGAGCCTAGCGTATGTATGCCAAAAGCGCGAGCTATTTGATTAAATAACGTTTTCACTACGCTTCATTCCTAAAGCCTTATTCGGTGCGGGATGGGAGAATCGAACTCCCGCTATCAGTTTGGAAAACTGAAGTTCTACCATTAAACTAATCCCGCTTTTCGAACTTTCGCACTATACCAGCGCATCAGAGCGGCGGCAATTCTCGGAAAATGCCGGAATGCTATGATGGCTTCATGACTCTCGGCTCTCTCATCTCCGTCTTCGTAAGCTTCATTCTCTCCCTCCTCGGAGGGTTGATCCCCTTCCCTGCCCACGAGAGCGGTTCCCCCGCCGTCGCCACTTCGACTCCGGCGATCGCTATCTCCACTTCCACGCTACCCCAGGCCGCCAGCACGACGGTTAAGGCTGCGCCCAAGAAGAAACCTCCGGTCGCCAGCAAGCCTCTCCCCTCCTCCACCCCCATCCCCTCTGCGCCCGCGCAGGTCTCCGTCCCCGTCACCACGATCCCGATCGAAGAGCTCCACCAGAAGGCCGGCAAGGCGCTCGTGAACATCTTCTGCACCACCAAGCGCGACGGATCCCTGAAACCCATCACCGCGAGCGGCATCCTCATCAGCCCCGACGGCGTCATCCTCACGAACGCCCACGCCGCCCAGTACTACCTCCTGCGGAACTACCGCGAACCCGGCTTCATCGACTGCATCGTGCGCGCAGGGAGCCCCGCTGCGCCGAAGTACCGCGCTTCCCTCCTCTACCTCTCCCCTCCCTGGATCGCGGAGAACAAAGCCATGATCACCGCGGAGAAGCAGCTCGGCACCGGCGAGAACGACTTCGCCCTCCTCCTCATCACCGGCACCACGGACGGCTCCCCTCTCCCCGCGACCTTCCCGTACGTACCGCTCGCTTTCGAGGACAGCGACATCATGGACCACCCGAACGCGGATTACCTCCTCGCGGGCTATCCGGCAGGCTTTCTGGGGGGTAACGCCATCGTGAGCGACCTCTATCAGACGAGCACGGTAGGGAGGATCAAGCAGGTCTACACCTTCCGCGACGACACCGCCGATCTCCTTTCCTTCGGCGGCTCCCTCCTCGCCCAGCGGGGCGCTTCCGGAGGCGCCGCCATCAGCGAGATCGGCGGCAAGGTGAGCGGCATCATCGTGACCACGAGCGAAGCCGCCGCGACCGGAGACCGCGATCTCCATATCGTCACGGGAGGCCACATCCACCGCAGCTTCCGCCAGGATACGGGCCGATCGCTCTCCGATTTCCTGAAGAGCGATCTCTACTCCGAACTGCGCGATTTCTCTTCGAACGTCGCTCCCGGGCTTACCCTGCAACTCGTCAACGAGCTTCAGAAGTAAGGTCTGCGGTCTTTTGGATCTTTCGGTATCCTATGTAAATCACCAGGAGCACCAGGAGTCCGGCTCCGAGCTGGAACCAGAGAGACGCTTCGGATGCATAGGCGAAGACAAAGGCGAAGGGCGTGATTCCGAGGAAGGTGGCGAGGGTGTATTGCCCTGCGCCCATGGAGGTAAAGAGGCCGATAGCGTAGCTTAAGATATCCGTCGGAATAGCCATGCGGAGGAAGACGATGTTCCAGAAAAGGTAGGGTCCCGCGAGCGCTTTTTCATACTTCCCCACTTTCTCCATATCCACGAAGCGCGCGGCGAGCGCGCGGAACCGCCGGGCGATCATGAACGCGATCATCGCTCCAATCCCCCACCCTAGGATGCTGAGGACTGCGGCCCACAAGGGTCCCCAGAGAACGACGCCGACCGGCAGGAGCGGGAGCGTGCTCACCGGGGCGATGACGGTAGCGATGATCCCCGCGAGGACATACGCCGCCATCCCGGCGATGCCGAAATCGAGATAACGCACGATCTCTTCCGAGAATCTCTGAGAGAGGAGGGCGCCGATAATGAAAAAGACGGCGAGTACGAGCACGCCTGCTGTTTCTGTGCGGCTCATAAGAAAGTTTGCACCGCCCATACATGGGCTTCGTGCCGCGCGCGCTTAACGAATTCCTCCGGTGTAACCCAGCGGGTAACGCGGTCGCCTTCTCCGTCAGGACCAGGGACGAGTTCCGCGCGGAAGTAGCTGCAGAGCTTGTTCACATCGCCGTGAAGAGAAGCATCCGTATACTGCGCCGCCTCTCCGACGAATTCACAGCGTTCGACCTCGCGGGACATCTCCTCTTGCACCTCCCTCTTCAGAGCTTCTTCTTCGCTTTCTCCTTCGTCTATGCCGCCTCCAGGCAAATGCAATCGGTCACCTGACTTCTCCTCGACCGCAGCGATCAAGCCGTCATCCCTCAAGATGAGCGCGTAGGCTCCCGGCCTGTCTCTGTACTCCTTACCTGGGGTTTTGTCTCCGAACTGCTTCATGCATTCATATTCTTTTGATTACAGGCGGCGCTTAAATCGCCCCTCTATAGATAACCGAGCTTAGTGAAAAGTTCCACCGATGGAGGAGTGAGCTTCATATGCTTCAGATCCGACAATTCCGTCCACTGATATTCGACATGCTCATCATCCAAAGTCACTTTTATCTCATCGGC
>DASPJT010000060.1:0-2416 GCA_035628455.1 Minisyncoccota bacterium | reverse complement strand
AACTGGCGTCGGGTCACTGGCGAGAAGACCATCAAGGGCTACCTCGACAAGGGGCTTACGCCGCCGCAGACGGATCCGCTCGCGATTACTGCGATCATCCTGGAGAACCTCAAGAAGTACATGACCTCCGGTCCCGTGATCGCCATGGTCTGGCAGGGCGCGCATGCGGTGAAGATTGTTCGCAAGGTGACCGGCGGCACCGAGCCTCTCTCTTCGGATGTCGGCAGCATTCGCGGCGACTACGTGCTCGACTCCTATCAGATGTCCGATACTGACGGTCGCGCGATCCGGAATCTCGTGCACGCCTCCGGCTCTCCGGAAGAAGCGGCGCTCGAGATCAAGCACTGGTTCAAGGATGAGGAGCTCGTATCGTATCGCTTGGTGCAGGACGAGATCCTCTACGACGTGAACCTCGACGGGATTCTCGAATAAGGTTGACTCATCCGCATAATGTTGGTGCCGAAAGGCTCTCTGCGAAGCGGAGAGCCTTTTGTGTAGCGGTATTCTGAATCTGTGGAAAACTCCGCGCAGTGTTTTTGGTTGACACTCTTGAGGGGCATCGCGATAATCGAAATAGGATTATCGTTAGCATATTATCCCTTAACTAATTTTTAGGGAGCCTGACTTCTATTGCCTTCGCGCCTTGGTGCGGGGCTAGGGCACCCACCTGGTTTATCCAGGGTAATGTGCAGGTAATCCTATTAATCCCGCTCTCGTTATGCGCTTCAGGAATCTGGAGCTCAGAATGAGGGCGGGATTTTGCGTCCGCACATGATGAAGCCCGTGCTGAAGGAGCGGCCTTCACCACGGGCTCTTTATGTGTGCCCATTTCGCACATCGATACGGCACATGTTGCGGGAATCAGCATTGGTCGCGATCCCCATGAATTCGAGGCAGGCAAACACGTACCCCATCCAACGGCCGCGCTTGCCCGCCTCGTCTCCAGGCATTTCCTCGATCCGATCGAGCATCCAGAGAAGGTGATTCGCGAGGACTTCTTGGGTGTCGATGTCGGAATTCGCGCGCCCGATGTCGACGAGCCCGAGGTCGGCCTCCTTCGGGGCAGCGGAGGGGAAGTTGGCTAAAATCCGCTCCTTGATCTGCTTCTGGCTTTCTGGGTAGAACGGCATCTCCGCCTCCTGTGATCGTTCCGGGCAAACGCTAACAAAAAGTGAAATATACGCAATAGGAGGCCGTGCGCTGGTATAATCACCCCATGTCATCCTCGGTAACCTGCTGGAGCGGCGTCGGGGAAGTGACCGGCTCCAATTTCGAGCTCTCCGGGGACTTCGGGCGCATACTCGTGGACTGCGGGCTCATCCAGGGAACTCGCGCTTGTGAGAAGGAAAACCTGGAGCCTTTTCCGTACGACCCGAAGGAGATAAGCGCGCTCGCCGTCACTCATGCCCACCTCGATCACATCGGTCGCGTCCCCAAGCTGGTGCGGGAGGGTTTCCGCGGTCCCATTTATTCCACCCACGAGACGAGGAAGCTCGTCGAAGTAATGTTCGAGGACGCCCTTCAGATACTCACTCATGAGGCAGAGCGGGATAATCACGCGCCGCCGTATGAGCGCCAGGATGTCGCTGAGGCGCTCTCCCTCTGGAGAGGGCTTTCCTATCACCAAAGCGTGGAGATGAGGAAGGGGCTCTCTTTCCAGCTTCTCGACGCCGGCCACATACTCGGCTCGGCCATGGTTCAGTTTTCTCGCAATGGCGTGAAGATGGTCTTCACCGGCGACCTCGGCAATTCGCCGGCCCCGCTCCTCCGCCCTACGGAAGACCTCGTCGGCGTGCAGTACCTTCTCATGGAGAGCGTGTATGGCGACCGGAATCACGAGCCGCAGGAGGAGCGTGACGCGCATTTCGCGGAAGCGGTCATCGCGACGGTTGGCCGCGGTGGCACCGTGGTCATCCCGGCCTTCTCGCTCGAGCGCACACAGAACATCCTCTTCGCGCTCCACAACCTCTCTAAAGAGCGGAGGCTGCCCGAGGTGCCGGTATTCGTGGACTCGCCGCTCGCCATCAAGGTGACGGAGATCTACCGGGAAGGGGGAGAGGGCTTCAGCCCGGAGACGACGCGGCTCATGCAGGAGAGCGACATATTCTCCCTGCCGCGCCTCACCCTCTCCCGCTCGGCGGAAGATTCTGCGGCGATCAGCCGCACTCACGGGCCGAAGATAATCCTCGCCGGCTCCGGCATGTCCGCAGGCGGCAGGGTCACGCGCCACGAGAAGGCCTATCTCCCGGATCCGAAGAGCACCATCCTTCTCGTGGGGTACCAGTCCCTCGGGACCCTCGGGAGGAACCTCGATTCCGGCGCCCGCCAAGTAACTATTGATGGCGAGCGCGTGCCCGTGAGGGCGCAACTCCTCAATATCCGCGGCTTCTCTTCGCACAAGGATTCCCAAGGACTT
>DASPJT010000059.1:0-4731 GCA_035628455.1 Minisyncoccota bacterium | reverse complement strand
CAAGCCCTGGCGGAAATAGATCCAGCAGAGATCGTTCGCCCCCGCCCAGCTCTCGGGCTTCAGCTCCAGGAACTTCGCGAAGTCCCGCTCTGCTTCCGGCAGGCTGTTCTTGTAGCCGAAGACGAGCCCGCGCATGTAGTAGGCGTTCCGGATGGAAGGATCAAGACGCAGAGTCTCGTTGATCGCCTCGATCGCCTTGTTGTAGCGCCCTTGGAAGAAATACGCGCGGGCGAGGCCGAAGTGGAGGTAGGCCGGCTCAGGATACCCGAGCTCGAGAGCGCGCCGGTAGAGCTCTTCCGCCTTCCCGAGATCGTGCGCGTTCTCGCCGAGATAGAAATTGCCCGCGCGATACGCGAGGCTCGCGTCCTCCGGGGCGAGCGCGAGCGCGAGCGCCGGCATATGGAAGCGCTCTATGAGCGCATGCGCCCAGGCGGAGCGGCGCGCTTCGAAGGAGCGGTAGAGAGACCCCCAGCTCGAAGCGAGGAGGAGTACGGCGAGGAGCCCGGCTAAGCAAAGGACCGCTCGGAGGCGCATAGATGCCTATATTGTATAGTAGGGGCGCATACCTCCCAAGCCGATGAATCACATTCCGGAGATACAGGATCCGCGCAGGCTCGAGACCGTCATCAGCCCGAGCGATTTCGCGGCCCTCTATGTCTCCT
Organism: Minisyncoccota bacterium; assembly: GCA_035628455.1. Classification (GTDB taxonomy): domain Bacteria; phylum Patescibacteriota; class Minisyncoccia; order Phycocordibacterales; family JAKFXT01; genus JAIOOV01. Next base: position 4,069 of record DASPJT010000059.1, on the reverse strand, counting down.
CGTCCTGGAAGCGGGAGCTCTTGGGCGCGTTCTTCGAAGCGCTCGGGAAGCGCTTCGGCACGGATATCTTGCTCCGCGTTCCGGACGCGGCGCGAGGACTCCATCCGGCGATCTTCAAAGACCTCCCTGCTGTCCAAAGACTGAGAGAGCGTGGGCTCCTGACGGACGTCGGCTTTTTGCCGGGCTATCCGGACGAGCCAGCCCTCTACCGGGCCTACGCGAAAGGGGCATCCTCCGGCTCCGGCGCTCATTTCTCCTCTCCCGAGCGAGCGCTCTGGAGCGCGCTCGGGGAATGTATCGAACGCTCTCTGTGGTTCCATGCGGAAGAATGGTACGGGAATAAGACGAGGCCTTCCCTGTATCGGAGTCTTCCCGGAGAGAAGCTGGATCCCTCCTCTATCAGTGGCTTCAGTGAGGCGCAAAAGGAAGCCGATCCCCTTCTCGCGACCGGTGCAGAGACGGTCTTTGAGTGGATACGAGCCAAAGAACTGATCTCCGATAAAGACATATGGGTGCCGCTCCAGTTACTGAGCGCTGAATACGCCAACAAGAAGCAGAAGAGTCCGTATCACCCCAGCAATACCGAGCCGCTGCTCCGGCCCACGGTCACTACCGGCCTCGCGACGGGGGCCACGCTCGAAGAAGCGACGCTCTACGGCGCCCTAGAGGTCATCGAGCGGGATGCGTTCATGATAGCCTGGCTCAACAATCTCTCTTCTCCTCGGCTTGACCCGGAGAGCCTCTCAGCAGAGCACTCTGATATCGCCGCAATGCTTGCCTCATTCAAAAGACACCGCCTGCGCGCGGAAATGCTCCTCCTGCCGACGGATTTCCCTGTCCATGTCGTTGCGGGCGTCCTCATCGACGAGACCTGCAACGGACCGGCTTTCACCGTCGGAGCGAAGGCTCATTGGGACATCAAGGAGGCCGTACTCGGCGCATTCTCCGAGAGCACGAGCGTGCGCTATTCGCTAAAAAAGAAGGGGAGCGAAAAAGCCGAAGCCAAGGCTATGGGCCGCAAAGAACGCCTCGCCTACTGGGCGGAGAAAGACAACCTTCCCCGCGCCGGTTTCTTCACCCGAGGAGACCTGATGCCGCACGTACCCGCGCCGACCGCGCGCGACGGACAGGAGGGATGGCAGAAGATAATCCGCCACATGGCGCACAAGCGCTACCGCCTCTTCGCGCCCGAGATCAGCTCCCCTGCTTCCCGCAGTAGCGGATTCCGCTCCGTCTACGTCTTTTCGCCCGATCTCCAGCCGCTCCATCTTGATGAGCGGGCGCCATGTTTCGGCGGCCCCCGCCTCTCTGATATACCCCGCGAGCTCGGCTACGCGGCAGCGGACACGCTGAATCCCGAACCCCATCCCTTTCCATGAACGGAGATTTCGCTAAAAGATTCCACCAACAATCCACCGCCGAATGGCGGCGTAGCGGGCTGCCGGCGGAAAAAGACTGGCCGGAAGAGTGGTCCCGCGCCTCTTTCAAAGCATACCCCCGCGCTCCGCGGATACCTCTTGCCGATCCCCTCCTCGTGAATGCCCCTCTCGGAGAGATTCTCTCGGCCCGCCACACCTCCCGTTCTTTTCATAGGCAGGCGACCCTCTCCTTCGAGGAGATTTCCACGATCATACGGAGCAGCGCAGGCATCCGCGGCGAGGATCGGACGGCAGAGAAAAGCAAACGCGTGTATCCTTCAGGCGGGCGGCGGTATCCCCTTGAGATATATCTTTGCGCGGAGAGGGTATCCGGATTAGAACGCGGAATCTATCACTTTAACGTAAAAGACGACGCGCTCGAGCTCATCGGGGACGGAGCCGCGTCTCCTGAATTTGCCGGAGCCATCGGTTACGAATGGGCGAAGGACGCAAGCGCCTTTGTGCTCATTACCGGCGTATGGGACAGGACCTTAGAAAAGTACCGGGATTTCGGGCATCGATTCGTCTTCATCGAAGCCGGCCATCTGACCCAGAATCTGCAGCTCGTCTCCGAATCGTTGGGGCTCGCGTATGCCTCCCTTGCAGGATTCCGGGAAAGCAAGCTCGATTCCTTGCTCATGCTTGAACCGAGCCAGGAGACTTCGCTCTATCTTACCGCCTTCGGCAGGGCTACAGCCGCCAGCCGAGAGACTGCATGAGCGCCTTGAAGCGCGGGTCTACCGCAGCGATACGCGCCACATTCCGTCCTATCCTCTGGTCGCTCCGCGCGCGCTCTCCGGAAAGGAATACAAAAAAAGAAGTCTTTGCGTAACGAGGTTCATAGAACGGAGCGAGAATGCGGGCGATATCCGCGCTCCTCTCCGGCGCTTTCTGAGAGAGAAAGAGTGCGTAGTAGTAGCTGACTTTGATGCGCAGGCTGGTGCCCTCCCGGGAAAGCTCGTGGGCTTTTTTGAACAAAGCCTCCGCATTTTCACCGGAATCGCCTCGCTGCAGGCTGAGGAGCGCCTCCAGATTCGCCTCGTCAAGGAGGCTTTCGGCCAGCACGACGCTGTCGATGTTCGCCGCCTCGTGCATCCTGCGCTCTTCGGCGATGGCACGTATCGCTTCCCTAAGTTCGGCTTCAGTGGAAGAGGCTGCGTAGAAATCGGCCACCGCCAGATGATAGAGGGTGGTTGCGGTCGGATAGAAGGAGGAAGCGTAATCATAGAGCCGCGCAAAAGCCTCCCTCTCCGTATGTCCCTTCAAAAAGGACGTGTACGGTTCCGTACTGAAAAGCTGTTCCGAGAAAACAGGATCGCGCCCCGTATTCTCGTAAAGCTCTCCCATGAGCGCGATAGTGTAGGCCCGATCAGTGTCGCCATAGTTTTCGTTGTCCGCCACCGACTTCAATACCGCTACGCCTTCCTTGTAATTTCCTGCGAGTATAAGGGCGGCTCCCCAGAATCTCTTTATATACGCTTCTTCGTTTATGCTTCCCGCAGCGTCCAAGCTGCGCTCAAAAAGCTCAGCTGCTTCCGCGTAGTCGCCGGAAATATACGCCTCATGTCCTCGCGCAAAGAGATCGTTATCGTCATGAGCCGCGAGAAGCGTCGGCACATCTTGCGGAGCGAGTAGGGCGGCGATGCGCGGATACAATGAATAAGAAACCACGCAGAGAAGCGCTAAAAAGACAGTGCCCAGTAAAAAGGTGCGCTTCATCATCGGACGATCATGGCCCGCAACCGTCTGAACAACCGTCTGAGCCACCGCCGTCATCCCCGCCACCGCCGTCATCCCCGCTGCCGGCGCTTCCGCTACTCCCCGGATCTAGATCCTTACTGCCCTGGGCTAAGGCGATATTCTCGCCGCTTGGATCTCCGGAATTATCAAGCAGAGAGGCGCGGAAAGGGCTTTCCGCGAGTACAAGCGCAAACAGGGCTGCTAATAAGGCGAAGACGGACCGGCGGAGATACCTTGAGATGACGGAACTTGTCTGACCTGCGACTTTCATATCCTTGATTATAACCGAAACCGGAGCGGCCAGAGGTGGGTATAACCCATAGCTTGACTTCTATATTAAAATAGAGTGTAATTAATATAGCTTGTAAACCTGTGGAGGACTGCCGTGATCCGCATTCTTCTAATGCTGCTTGCGCTTGTCGGTTTTATCCGCGAGGCGGAAGCGGAGCGCATTGAGCTCTGCGGACACAGCGTCCCGCGGCTCAAAATGACCCCCGAATCTACCAAGGACACGCACTTGCGTCAGATCGTCGGCGTCTATCCCGGCAGCTGGTCGAAGGGCGCCGGGTGCATCGCCTACATCGTGGACCACATCCGCGGCCAAGGTGACGTGGCGGTGGTGAAGTTCCGATTCATCCACCCCTTCAGCACCGTGAAGGAACTTGAGGGCGTCGAGAGGCGCTTCAAACGCACCCCGACCGGCGGAATCGAGTTGGTATACAATTCGCCAGACGCAGGCGGCTGCCGGCCACTCACCCTCAGGTTCGACATTGAAGGCACTCGACCCTTCGTCTACGTTGACTGCCCCTCCCAAGGAAGAGGCGGCGTCGATGCCAGGCTGGAGAAGGCAGAAGAAGCGTCCCTTGTACTCTCGGCGCAACCCTAAGGGTTGCGCCACTTACTTTATTGAC
>DASPJT010000058.1:0-7403 GCA_035628455.1 Minisyncoccota bacterium | reverse complement strand
CCGAAGTGCCGCCGCTTGGCGGTGTATTCCTTGTACTGCGCTTCCTCGAGCGGCAGGTCTTCGATGTAGGAGAGGATCTCGGCTTCTTCTTCAGGGGAGATAAAATCAGGCCGGTAGATAAGGCCCGTAGGGAGCTGCAGAGGCGTATCTAAGAGTTTCTGTTGTCCTCCAGAGCGTGCCATACTTATCCACAGTATATGTGTATTGAGTGTATTGCATAGTGGAATATGTGCTATGCTATACACATGGATAGGTCGCAAGCATCTCAAACCTTAGAACAACCCGATATGTCTATTCTCACCTGGGCCTTCGTGTTCGCGGCGATCGCTATCCTCCTGTTGTATTTTCCGAAGACGATCGTCATACCCCTGGTCGGCGGCCTCGCCATCGGACTCCTCGCCGGGGGATTCAAGGTACACGATATCCTTTAGCCTCTCTCCCGAGTTCTATGCCTAAACGTATGAACACAACCAAAGAGATCCCGTTCTTCCGCAAAGAAGTCGACCATTTTGTCCTCTACAAGCCCGCTCCGCTCCGCCCGAAGAAGGCGGAAGTCCCGAGCGGAGCCACCATAATGGGAAGATACAAGACCTGGCAGGAGGCTCAGCTCGAGAGCCTCAAGCATTTCGGCCGCAAAGCCGCCAAGATCCGTTAAATGTATGAAATTACCCCTCACCCCTAAGCAGAACCGGGTCCTCGAGCTCATCAAGGTGCACCTCGCCATGCACAAGGAGTCTCCGACGGTGGGCGAGCTCTGCTCTGCCCTCGCGTTCCGCTCCCAGCGCACCGTGACCCAGTACCTCGAATCCTTGGAGCGGAAAGGCTATATCGTCCGCCGCAAGAACGCGCACCGGAACATCGAGCTTCGCTCTGAGAACGAGCGCCGCACCCTCACCGTGAGTATCCCCGTGGTCGCTTCCGTCGGCTGCGATGATCTCTCCGTCTTCGCGCAGGAGAGCTATGACGAATACCTGGAAGTGGACAAGGAGATCGTCGACAAGGAGGACGGCAACATCGTGGGCGTGCGCGTGGTGGGCGATTCCATGGAAGACGCCGGCATCCATCCCGGCGACTACCTCCTCATCCGCTTCAGCGATCACGTGGAGAACGGCGATCGGGTGGCGGCGATCATCGACGACATGATCACGGTGAAGCGCCTGGAGCGGAAGGACGGCATGACCATCCTCTGGCCGGAGTCCAAGAATCCCAAGTACAAGCCCATCGTTCTAAGCGGCAATTTCAAAATCGTAGGCAAGGTCCTTTGCGTAATCTCCGATCCTATGGCCGAAACCACAGAAGTGGTGCCGATTCCAGATACCGAGTGGCACTAAGTAGAGTAAGATAGGTCGCATGACTCAGGCGGAAGCTCTCGACATCTTGAAGATGGGCAGGAACGTGTTCCTCACGGGCGCCGCTGGGAGCGGCAAGACACACGTCCTCCGGGAGTTCATACAGTGGCTCAAGGAGAAGAACATCGGTGTCGCCGTCACCGCCTCGACCGGCATCGCCGCGACCCACCTCGGCGGGATGACCATCCACGCCTGGAGCGGGCTCGGCATAAGGGACAAGCTGTCGGATCGGGATATAGACGAGCTCGAAGCCTTCCAATACCTCTGGAAGCGCTACGATGGCACGCAGGTGCTCATCATCGACGAGGTCTCCATGCTCCACCACTTCCGCCTCGACCTCCTCGAGCGCCTCGCCCGGAGCTTCAAGAGGAACGAGCGGCCCTTCGGCGGGATGCAGGTCGTCATCTGCGGGGACTTCTTCCAGCTGCCGCCCGTCTCCCGGGCGGGGGAGCCCGCGGCGCTCTTCGCCTATTCCGCAAAGACCTGGGAGGCGCTCGAGCCGAAGATCTGCTACCTCGAAGAGCAGCACCGCCAGAGCGACGACGCCCTCCTCTCCATCCTTAACGCGATACGGAGCGGGGAGGCGGACGAAGACACCCTCTCCGCCCTCGAGGAGTGCTACGGGCGGGAAGTGAAGCTCGAGGTCGAGCCCACCCGCCTCTCTACGCACAACGAGAACGTGGACGCCATCAACGAAACCGAGCTCAAGAAGATCAAGGGTCCCGAGAGGAAGTACCTCATGAATACCCGGGGCAAACAGGGGCTCGTAGACGCGCTCAAGAAGAGCTGCCTTGCGCCGGAAGAGCTCACGCTCAAGGTAGGCGCACGGGTCATGTTCGTGAAGAACAATTACGAGCGCGGCTATGTGAACGGCACGCTCGGCATCGTGGAGGGTTTTGACGATTTCGGCACGCCGAGGGTGCGGATCGCCTCCGGCAAGGTGATCGAGGTCGGCGTGGACAGCTGGAAGATAGAGGAGGAGGGCAAGGTGAAGGCGGAGATTAGCCAGCTCCCGCTCCGCCTTGCCTGGGCCATCACCGTCCATAAGAGCCAGGGCATGAGCCTGGATGCCGCGGAGATCGACCTCTCCCGCTCCTTCGCTCCCGGCATGGGCTACGTGGCGCTCTCGCGGGTACGCACGCTCGCAGGGCTCCGGCTCACCGGCTTCAACCACCAGGCGCTCCAGATCCACCCCGAAGTCATCGAGAAGGACGCGGAATTCCGCAGAGCCTCGAAGAGCGCGGCGCGGATGCTCGCGGATATGGGGCCGAACGAAGTCGCCTCCGCCCAGGAGGACTATGTCGCGCGTCATAGCAAGGGCGCGCGGGCTGAAGAGGACGAGACTCCAACGCACCACAAGACGCGCACGCTCATCGGGGAGAAGCTCACCCTTGAGCAGATCGCGGAGGTGCGGGGACTGAAGCTCGAGACCATCCTCTCCCACATAGAGAAGCTCCGCGAGGAAGGGGAGAAGGTGAACATCGCCCATCTCAAGCCGAAAGAGCTCACTCCCCGGAAATTGAAGGCTCTCCGCAAAGCCTTCGCCGACTCGGAGAAAGCGCACGGAGAGATGCGCCTTGCGCCGGTGAAATTCGCCCTGGAGCGGGAGGGGATGGAGCATACCTACGAGGAGCTCCGCCTGTACCGCCTTTTCGTAAATCAGGATTAAATTTCTATGAAAACGGATAGGTTTGCTTCACTCTGGAAAGCGGCACAGGTGCCGCTTTTCGGTCTGGCTATCGCCTCCCTCCTGTGGGTCATGTGGATACTTCTAGATCTTCCTTCCAAGGAAGTTCTCCTCGGGTGGGCGAAGCACTATATTTCGATCTACGGCTATCCTTTCGTTCTCATCGGATCCTTCCTTGAGGCTCTCCTCCTTATCGGCTGGTATTTTCCCGGGAGCGTCATCATCTTTCTCTCGGTCATCCTTGCGCCCTCGCCCGTAAGCGCGGCGATTTCCGTCGCCTTGGTGACATGCGGACTCTATGCGGGATATATATTTAATTTCTTTCTCGGAAAATACGGCTGGTATAAACTGCTTCTTTTCTGGGGAGTACGCGAGCAGCTGGAGGATGCTCAGAAAAATCTCACCAAATACGGCATACGAGCGATATTCCTGAGCTATTGGGGTCCCGGCCTCGCCGCCTTCATCTCTACAGCAGCAGGAATTCTCCAGTATGATTTCCGGCGTTTCGCGCTCTACTCGCTCATAGCGGTGAGTACCTGGGACATCTTTTGGGGTATTGCCGTCTACTCCATAGGAGAAGGGGCGATGGACATATTCTTCACCTGGAAATTCCTGCTCCTCGCCATCGTGATATGGATAGGGGCCAGATATCTGGAGGAGCGCTTTTACAAGGGCGATGCAAAGAATATTGCTTAGGTTATACTCTCCCTATGAACCGCGAACAGCTGAGGCCCTACTTCCTAATGATCCTGCTCCTCGGGGTCTTCGGGCTCGTCGGCCTCATCTTCCTGCCTTTCCTGCCGCCGCTCATCCTCGCGGCGGTATTCTCCGTGGTCCTCTACCCCCTCTATGTGCGTATCAAGAGGCGGCTCGGAGAGTGGCCGAGCCTAGCCTCAATCCTGACCGTGCTGATAAGTCTCGTGATCGTGCTTCTGCCCCTCTCGCTCCTGGTGACTCTGGTGGGGAACGAAGCGCGGGAACTCTATTTCTCGCTTGAGCTGGGAGAAGGGCGCTCGCATCTCTCCGAAGTATTGCTCCGCTTTGAGAGCGTGCTCGGCACATTCATCCCCGGCGTAGAAGGCATGGCCGCGAACATCGCGGCTAATATCGATACGTATGCCCGTACCGCGCTCCAGTGGGTCATCGGACACGCAGGCAGCGCTTTCTCTAGCGTCGCTTCGCTCCTCCTCTCGCTCTTCATCTTCCTCCTCTCGCTCTACTATCTTCTCCGCGACGGACGCAAGCTGAAGACCATCCTGGTCAATCTCTCGCCCCTCAACGACAAGGATGACGAGCAGGTTTTCGACCGCCTCGGACTAGCGGTGAATTCAGTGGTCAAAGGAAGCCTCGCGATCGCTTTGATCCAAGGGGCGCTCTCCGCGATCGGCTTCACTCTCTTCGGAGTGCCGAGCGCCATACTCTGGGGCACGCTCACGGCTCTCGCGGCGCTCGTGCCGGGGATCGGCACCGCGGTCATATTTATACCCGTGATTATCTATCTCTTTTTCGCTTCGGGACCGCTTCCGGCCATCGGCCTCCTCCTGTGGGGTTCGCTCGCTGTCGGCCTCATAGACAATCTCCTCGGCCCCAAGCTCATCGGCCGCGGCATGCAGCTCCATCCGCTCCTCGTGCTCCTCTCCGTCCTCGGGGGACTCGTGCTCTTCGGCCCGATCGGCATCTTCCTCGGCCCCCTCTCGGTGAGCTTCCTCTTCGCGCTCCTTTCCATCTACGCAGAAGCTTCGCGGGTTTAAATTGACTGTTATTGCCAGTAAAGATAGGGTAACGGAGGCTTAGGGTCATTGTTGTTTCGCTGTCTTAATCCGAACCCCGAGGGAGGGATCATGACCGCTCAAAAATTGAACGTTCTTGTCGTCGGAAGCGGCGGACGAGAACATGCGCTCTACTGGCTGATCAGCCAGAGCCCGCGGGCCAACCGCGTCGTCTGCGCGCCAGGCAACGGAGGTATCCTCTCCGAGAACCGGTTCAAGGACATCAAGGAAACCGACTTCCACGGTATCCTCGAACTCGTGCGTCTGTGCGAGATCGGTCTCGTCGTCGTCGGACCTGAAGTGCCGCTTGCTGCCGGTCTCGTCGATGTGCTGCATCAGCATGGCGTTCTCGTCTACGGCCCGACCATGGCAGCGGCACAGCTCGAGTGGAGCAAGATCTTCACCAAGGAGGTCTGCCACGCCATGGGCATACCCACAGCCAAGTGGCAGGCTGCCTGGACCATGCAAGAAGCCGAGCAGTGCGCGGCCGCAGGCCTTCGCGTGGTGAAGGCCAATGGCCTCTGCGCGGGCAAGGGCGTCACGGTCGCAGAAAACCAGGCGGAAGCCATCGAAGCGGCCTACAAGCTCCTCGTCGATCAGATCTTCGGCAAGGCCGGATCCGTCGTGCTCTTCGAGGAGAAGCTTACGGGCCGCGAATGTTCCATCATGGCGATCTGCGACGGCACGAATGCGATCCTGCTTCCGCCGGCGCGTGATCACAAGCGCCTCCGCGAAGGCGACCAGGGACCGAATACCGGCGGCATGGGTGCCTACGCTCCGGTTCCGGATGTGAGCGCGCATGATCTCGAGTACATCAAGCACACCTTCTTCCTGCGGACTCTCCAGCATATGGCGAACCTTGGAACGCCGTTCCATGGCACGCTCTATGCTGGCCTCATGAAGACGCGCGACGGCTACAAGCTCCTCGAATACAACGTGCGTTTCGGCGACCCGGAAACTCAGGCGATCGTGCCGCTCATCGATCACCGGCGCTCAGACATCGTCGAGTACATGCTGGCGTCGATCAAGCCGAACGGGCTCGCCTCGTTCGGGCCGATCCATCTTACCGGCGGATCGTCTGTCTGCACGGTACTGGCTTCGGAAGGCTATCCCAACCAGCCCACTACCGGCCGTCGCATCGTCGGGATCGGACACCACGGCGCTCATCTTTTCCACGCCGGAACCGATCGTCGAAGCCAGAATCTCATCACCTCCGGCGGCCGAGTGCTCGGGGTGATCGGGACAGGCTCTACGCTCGAAGCGGCACGACAGACGTCCCTAGCTGTCGCAGAGCGCGTCACCTTCTGCGGCGTGCAGTACCGCAGGGACATCGGCTTGGAGCAGCCTCAAGCAAGATAGGCTGCAGGCTGACGATCTTCCATCTCCTTCGGCGAGCCCCACCGGGCTCGCCGTTTCTTTTTTATCCTTCTTTCTTTTCCATCGTCTAAACAAAAAAACCGCGTGGCCCGCGGAAGCGATGGCTTCCGCGGATCAGCGCGATATCAAGGGTGGAAATGATGGTCTCTCGAGAGTCAGTACGACCATGCTTTCCATGGCCCGCCCTGCATATTGAGAGGAGAGGATATTGAAGACGGTCTCTCGGCTCGTGCCGGGGATGACCTTGTTCGGATCAATAAACCCTACCGCCTCAGCCAGATTAGGATAGGGTGTCACCCCCGCAATCGGCCAGTGGTAATTGAATTCATTGATCCTGACGGCATTGCCTGGCCTCAGATGGCCATAGTATCTATGCAGCCGGATAAGCAGGCTGACCTTGCCGTTCAGGATATCAAGAATCCTGTCCGGCTTAACCCACACCTGACGTACCACCGTAGTCATCTTTTGTCCTCCAACGAACTTTGGCGGCAGTTAAACATATTTCGCCCGAAAACTCTATTCGCAAAAAATTCTACGCGGTATACTTAAACTCTGATGGGACTGTTCTCTCGCTCCATTTTTCATTCGCATCCGAAACTAGTGCTCACCGTGGACGCACCCTCAGGTTCCGTCGAAGCGGCGCTCGCGCTTTCGCACGGGGACAAGGTGAATATCCCCGCCATGGCCGCGAGCACGCCCTCCGCGCACCGCCGGCCGCTCCGGCTCGGGCTCCGCTCCGCGCTCGAAGCCCTCTCGCGGGAGATCCACGTCCACGGCCTGCCGCATCCCAAGGAAGCCGTCGTCCTGGTGAGCTCGCCTTCCTATAGAGCCTCGACGGGGATCATCCGCTACGAGGAGACCGCCGATTTCAAAGTGACACCTGCGCTCGTGAAGAAGCTCCTCGAGGCCCACTTCAAGCGCGGGGGACAGGATGACGGCTCCCACCTCATCGGCACCGTCGTGAACGGCTACCGCACCCTCGAGCCCTACGGTCTCTTCGGACGCACCCTCGAGCTCTTCGTCTTGAAGAGCGCGGTCGAGCGCGAGACGGCGCGCCACATCGAGGCCGAGATCCGCCGCTTCTTCCCGGTCCCGGTGATCGTAGAGCCGCTCTCGCTCGCGCTCTCGGTGAATCTGCGGAGAGCCATGCCCGCGCTCGACAAGGGAGCGCATCTTGCCGTGCATATGAGCGGGCGCGCCACGGAGATCCTCCTCTTCGAA
>DASPJT010000057.1:0-5630 GCA_035628455.1 Minisyncoccota bacterium | reverse complement strand
CCGATGCGAAGGACTGCTTCGTCCGCCTCGCGGATATGGCCCGCTTTTTCCGCGGCCGGGATGCCCGCTATATGCGCGATTTCTGCGCCGCGTACCCGGAAACCTATAGATCCTCATGCGCCGCTATCCGCTGAAATTGATTCTTGCCGCCTTGGTGCTCCTGCTCCTCGTCATAGGGGAGGCGCACTACCTGTACGCGCGCGCGGAACCCTCCCCGCCTACGCGCCTCCAGTCGAAATATTTCGCGAAGGAGAAAGCGGAATGGGGAGGGAAGATCGATGCGCTCGGCGCGAAGGGAGCCTACGCGGAATTCCTGCGTGCTTATGCGGATCTCCCGCTCGGCTCGGCGCACTCCCTCGCTCATATCTTCGGCGAACTGCTCTACGAGAAAGAGGGCCTCTCTGGCGTCGCCGTCTGCGACAATTCCTTCGGCTTCGGCTGCTACCACAGCTTCTTCGGTCGCGCCATCAGCGAGCATGGGGTGGAAGTAGTCAGAGAGCTCGATCGGGCCTGTATCGCCGTTTGGGGAGAGAAGGGCTTGGGCTGCCAGCATGGCATCGGCCATGGCGTCCTCTGGTATCTCGGGGATGAGCACCTCGTGGATGCTTTATCCTTATGCGCTTCACTTACGTGGAAAGGACCAATCGGTGGCTGTTCGAGTGGTGTTTTCATGGAATATAATTTTCGCACTATGGCCGACCCTGATGGAGCCTCTGTCCGTCCTTATGAAGCATCGCTTGCGCATATGCCATGCAGCGCAATTTCTGTCTATGGCGAAGCGTGCTATTTCGAAATGCCGCATTGGTGGATCAGGATTTTTGAAGGGAGTGTTCCGCACGTTGGCGCTTTATGTCGCGAAGTGTCTGTTGCTAAGGAAAAGGAAGCCTGCTTCAAGGGAATCGGCAATATTTTGGCAGCGAAAATGAGCTACGATGTAGAGGAAACGCGGAGAGGTTGCGGAAGCCTGGGTTCTCAAGAGGAAAAAACCCTCTGCAGTACTGGAGCATCTTGGAGCTTCATGGGGGAGCCGCGCGTGAGAGACAAGGCTCCCGAACTATGCGAAGGGCTTCCCGCTGCTGAGCGGTCCTTCTGTCTTGAGGGTTCGGACATAATCTAAAGATGACACATAAAGAAAAGCGCTTATTTCTTGCTTCTGTGGTCCTCGGGATCCTCCTTCTCGGGGAATTGTGTGCATATGTCTTCCCGATAAATGCCACCGGAGAAGCGCGTATCACAGAGTATGCGGATAAGGTGGTGGCTGCGTGCAAGAATGAATCATACCGGCCGACGTGCTACGAAGAGGAGATACCCAAGCTCATGGACATGGGCATTTCTATGGAGGATACGGTGCGGATAGCCGGGATCGTCCAGGCAAAGGATCGGAGCTATGCCTATTGCCACGTTCTGGGGCACAAGATAAGCGCGAAGGAGACCGCCAAGGATCCGGACAAGTGGACGGAGGTGATCCAGCGCTGTCCCTCCGGCTTCTGCTCGAACGGCTGCATCCACGGCGCTTTCCAGGAGCGCTTCCGCAAGGAGTCGCTCACGGATGAGGAGATCATGGAGTACAAGAGCGAATTCGCGAACGTGTGCGAGCCGCAGGACGCGTACAATCCCACCGGACTCGAGCAGGCGAGCTGCTACCACGCGCTCGGGCATCTCCTCATGTACATCACCCGGGCGGATGTCCCGAAATCCCTCGGCCTCTGCCGCGAGCTCGCCGTGAAGCCCGGCAAGGATATGAGCCAGGTCTGCGGGGACGGCGTATTCATGCAGATCTTCCAGCCCTTGGAGCCGGACGATTTTGACCTCATCAAAGGCAAGGAAGTGGCTACCGGCACCGAGCGCGCCTACTGCGCTCCCTACAGCGGCTTCGACAAGAGCTCCTGCTGGAGCGAATCCTGGCCCTTGAAGCGGGAGGAACTGAAGGTCCCCGGGGCCATCAGCCGCTGGTGCAACGAACTCGAAGAGACCGGACCGCGCGAGCGCTGCAAGCACGCGCTCGTGTTCGTGTACGTAGCTCAGCTTGAGTTTGATAATGAGAAGATCTCCAGCTTCTGCGATTCCATGCTCCCGGAAGATCGCGGCCTCTGCTACGCGGATGCCGCGTCGCGCCTCCTCGAGAACGATTATCGCAACATCGAGCGCTCCGCGGCGCTCTGCGACGCGGCTGCGGAGAAGGGCGTCGGCGACACGTGCTACGATATCGCGGTGCGCACCGCGAGCTTCACCTTCCATCCGGGGTCTCCGGAAGCGAAGAAGCTCTGTTCGCTCCTGCCTCCGAAGTGGCAGACGAACTGCGGAGGCTTTAGCCGATGAATGCGGATATGAAATACCTGGCCATAGCGATGCTGCTCCTCATTCCCGGTTTTGTTCTCTCTCATGCGGACGGCAAATCGTTCGAAGCGAAGACTCCGGATGGCTACGCCATCGACATCGGCTATTCGGAGCTTCCGCAGGCAGGGATAGCGACGACCTTCGATTTCAACGTCCGCGATGCGGAGGGGAAAGCAGTTTCCTTCGATCAAATCTGGGTGCGCATAGGGAAGGGTCCGGCAACCTATGTCGCGACGGGACTCGCGAAAGCTTCTATAGGCAAGACCGTCCTCACGTACAGGTTCCCCGGGAGCGGAACGTATGAGATGGAGGTGCGCTTCGAGAGGGACGGGAAGAGCCTGGCTGAGCACACCTTCTCGCTCAATCCGCAGGCTATGCAGATAGATACCAATACGGGCGGTCTTCTTGCGCCCCTCTCGCAGCCTGGTCTATTATCAGTATCAGTCGCATTCCTCCTCGGAGGCGCGCTGACTTATTTATTTTTACGTCGAAAATATGGGTAAACTTCTCACTCTGGTGGTAGCCGTGCTCCTCATCGGCGGCGGCTGGTATTACTGGCAGAATCGCGCGGTGCCTGAGAATACAGGAGGCGCGGCCGGGACCTATGAAGAAGGGTCGGAGAACGCAGGCACGTCGGATACGCCGGACATCTCCGCGCCGGCCGCGACTCTCTCCAAGGTGGTCATCAACATGACCGACACCGGCTTCGAGCCCTCTGCGGTCACTGTCAAGAAAGGGCAGACCGTCGAGTTCGTGAATACGGGCAAGGAGACCCATTGGCCGGCCTCCGACCTCCACCCGACGCACGAGATCTACCCGGAATTCGATGCGGACAAGCCGGTTAAACCGGGAGAGTCCTACTCCTTCGTCTTCGAGAAGGTCGGCAAGTGGAACATGCACGACCATCTCCACGCCCGCTTCCGCGGCTCGATCGAGGTGACGGAATAAGCCGCTCGGATTTTGTGTGCATAACGCCGCCGCGAGGCGGCGTTTGTGCGCTACAATGGCTCTGATGTCTCCGCGTACCCGCCTTATCGCCGGAATCCTCTCCCTCTTGGTCGTGCTTGGAGCCCTCGGCGCCTATTTCTATCTCCGCTCTACCGCTCTTCCGCCCTTCGACCCTCAGGGCTCCCTCCTCCTCTCTCTCGCGCTGAAGGGGAGCAGCGAGGTGAATCTCTATGAATATGACCTCTCGGCGCGCGAGCTCCGCCGCATCGCGCAGGACGGCAACTCGAACTTCGACGGCCGCATTTCCCTCGACGGCACGCGCATCGCCCATATCGCCTACGGCCCCGGCGCCTTGGCGAGCCAGGTGGTCGTCTATGATCCCGCGTCAGGCGAGCGCCGCCCGGTCACGAGGGGAGAAGCGTTCCGGCATTCGCCGGACTGGTCGCCGGTAGGCTCCAGCCTCGCCTTTTCTCAAGACGTGCGCGGAGGCTCGGACATCTATGCCGCGTATCTGCCGGGGACCCCGCGCCGCATCGGCGCGGGCAGGTATCCCGTCTGGTCGCTCGACGGGAGGTCGCTCTTCGCCCTTTCCCCGGAGGGCCTCCTGCGCTACGACCTCGCTTCCGGCGCTCCCGCCGTGTCCGTATGGGGAGCTAAAGGGGCGGGTATGAAGCTCGCGGCGAGCCCGGACCACTCCCTCATCGCCTGGCTCATCCCGAGCGTGGGCGAAGTCCGCCTCTTCAAGGGGAATCCGGTGAATCCCGGGGAGCTTCTCCTCAATGCGACGCTCAAGGCGCGCGCGTACGACGTGGCTTTCTCGCCGGACAATGCGTACGCGGCCATGCGCATCTTGGACGAAGCGAAGGGTTCGTTCAGCGTAGCCATCGAGCGGCTCGACACGGGAGAGCGGAGAGAGGTCCTCGATCTCTCGCCCTACGAGCCGCGCTCCCTCTATCTCACCGCCTGGAAGATATGAAAAAGATACTTCTCGCCCTGATCCTCTGTCTCGCGCTCTTCGCGGGTTTTGTGGCACTGGCGCAGGATGACGATGGCGGCGGCGGGTTCACCAGCTCCGGGGTCACGAATAACAATGACTGCACGGGAGGCCAGTGCGGCGCGGAAGTGGATCAGTGCAGCGCTTCCGGTGCGCAGTGCTACTCTCCGCAGTACTGCACCGAGTACAATACGCCGCGCTTCTCGAGCCCTCTGCGCATCTCCGTGCCGGCAGGTGCCGCCATGAGCTACGAGGTGATGGTGGCGCAGGTCAATCCGAATCCCTCCCGGGATCTCGCTCCCTGGGAGCATCCTTTGATACACGAGCGGAACGGCGAAACGGGATGGTACGGGGTGAATGTGACCTCGCTCGATGCGGCGGGGCTCGGCGGCTCGGGGCTCTCGGCGAACACGGGCAGCGTCACGGTTTTCAAACGCACCGGCGTCCCCCAGGTACCGGATTCGACCGGACTCGTCATCTCCGGAGTGCCGACGGCGCCGGGTACGTACTTCGTCCCCCTCAATTCCCGCAATGACCTCAAGGAGTGGCTCTACCATAGCGGCATGGGCGGAGGCGACGGAACCGGCGGGGAGTCTCAGGAATATGTGGGCCGGAGCGCGAGCTGCTCCCGCGCGGACATCCTCGAGATACAGGTGACGGAGGCGGTGCAGTGCACCCCGCAGGCTCCGGTGATCACTTCGGCCGGAAGCGTCACTGGGCAAGTGGGCGAACCTTTCTCATACACCGCGACGGCCACCGGCCACACCTCGCTCAGCATGACCTGCGATGATATCTCGGGCGTGAATTGGAACGGCTCGCTCAGGATCGCAGGCACTCCTTCGGTCGCCGGCACCTACGCCTGCTCCATAGAAGCGCGGAACGACCGTCCGAGCTGCGCCCCGCAGTCCGCTTCCAAGAACGTGACCATCGTCATCTCCGCGGCGGACGAATGCGCCGCGGCGACGCCGGAGATAACGAGCGCAACGAGCGTCTCGGGGGAGATTGGCGCTCCGTTTGCGGGCTATACCATCCAGACTTCTCCCTCCCGTCCCGCTGACCGCTATGCGATATTCGCGGCGAGCGGGGATACGCTCCCGGAGTCCCTC
Organism: Minisyncoccota bacterium; assembly: GCA_035628455.1. Lineage (GTDB taxonomy): Bacteria > Patescibacteriota > Minisyncoccia > Phycocordibacterales > JAKFXT01 > JAIOOV01. The sequence continues at coordinate 245 of DASPJT010000057.1, read as the reverse complement.
GCCGTGGTGAACAATGGCCGGTCCCTGGAGGGCTCCATAGCCGCGAGCCAGCCCAAGCGGCAATATAACTTCGTCGTGCGCGCCGTGAAGAATGTCAGCGCGACTACCTCATGTCCGGCGCAGCAGAATGTCATCCTCGGCCTCAATTGCCCGAGCGCGAGGCCGAACTGGAATCCGGAGAACGGCCAGTGCACCGATCAGCCGGTGGCGCCGCGCTGTACGGATCCGACGGCGGTCAATTACGA
>DASPJT010000056.1:0-17400 GCA_035628455.1 Minisyncoccota bacterium | reverse complement strand
GTCGTAGAGAAGCTCACCGAAGAAGCTGTGGACAGCATCGAGGTCTCGGTCACCGCCGACGAGCGCTACCTCCTGTTCATAAACAAAAAAGACCTCTCCCTCTGGAGCGTCCGTTTGAAATAGCTAGACCTGCGGAGCCTTGAGCGTGCGGCGGATCCACCAATCCTGGATGATGGTGAAGACGTTGCTCGCCACCCAGTAGAGCGCCACCGCGGAGGTGAGGCTGTGGGCGATGAAGACGATGATGACGGGGAGCACGAAGCGCACCTGGATGCTCATGCTCCGCGCAAAATCCTCCTTGAAGGAAGGCTCCGCGCCCGGAGTGCGCGGCGGGAGCGCCGGGGTGGCGAAGTGGGCCTGGATGAACTGGGTCGCGCCCGCAAGGAGGGCGAGCGGCCAGCTCTTCCCGGCCATGTCGAGAAAACCGAGGAAGAGCATGTCCGCCTTCTCCGGGACGGAGACGAAAGCGTAGAGGAGAGAGGTGTCGATCCCCGGGAAGCCGCCCTTGTAGAAGATGAGGTAGAGGGCGATGACGATGGGGATCTGCACGAGGATGGCCCAGAACATGGTGAAGGGGCTCACGTTCCGGCTGCGGTAGAGCTCCATCATGGCCTTCGCCTGCGCGGCCTTGTCTTCCTTGTGCTTCTGCTTCAGCGCTTCCACTTCTCCTTCGAGCTCCTTGAGGATGGCCTGCGTGCGCGCCGCCTTCTTGGAGAGGGGGAGGAGGATGAGCTTCACGATGACGGTCGTGACCACGACCGCAAGACCCACGTCGTGAGTCGGGAGGAGGCCGATGAGGAACACCAGGAGATTGTAGATCGGCTCGTAGATGAGGGTATAGAAAAGGCCGATCATGGTTTTAGGTATGGGTTAGAGGGCGCGGAGCGCCTCGTCGATCGCCGCGCGGAGCTCGGCAGGTGTCGCCGTGAGGCTCCCTTTCCGGAGGAAGAAGGCGACGCCTGTGCGGGCGGGGAGGAGGGAGAGGGAGGGGCGAAGCGCCGCATAGACCCTTCTTCTCGCGCGGTTCCGGAGGGAGGCGAGCGCCGCCTCCTTCTTGGATACTACCACCGCGGCCTTCCTGCCCACAAAGCCGGGGGCGAAGCGCAGGGAAAAGAGAGGGTAATTACGGACGCGGCCGCCCTTCAAGAGGGCATCGAACTCCGCCCGGGTGAAGCGGGAGGTCTTGGGGAGCATTAGACGGACAGGCGGGCGCGGCCCTTCTGGCGCCTCCGCGCGAGGACCCGGCTCCCGTTCTTCGTGCGGGAGCGGACGAGGAAGCCGTGGGCACTGGCGCGCTTCTTCTTTTTGGGTTGGTATGTGAACGACATGTGCGGTGAGTCTAGCAGAAAGACCGTTCATTTAAAAGGGGTCTGCCGCTCCGGCAAAATCTTTTCCACTTGTACACAGCTTATCACCACAGAAACCCCCTGGCGGTAAGTGCCCCCTCCACACCCCGGGGATATAATGACCGAGCCTTATGGATAACAAGCAGTTGTGGGACAGCGTGCTCGCGGAGATCGAACTCTCCACCTCCCGGGCGAATTTCGCTACCTGGTTCAAGAATACGGCCATCGTGCGGCAGGAAGACGGCGTCGTCTACCTCGGCGTCCCCAACCAGTTCGTCAAAGAGTGGCTCTTCAACAAGTACCACAAGAGCATCCTGAAGAGCCTGCGCGGCCTCTCCGAGCACATCCGCTCCATCGAGTACACCATCAGCAAGGAGCCGCCTAAGGCGGAACAGCCCAAGAAGGCGATCGAGCAGGGGAGCGCGGAGCTGCCGCTCTCCGACTACTACATCAACAAGGAGGACAACCTCAATCCCCGCTACACCTTCGACAGCTTCATCGTCGGGCCCTTCAACGAGCTCGCGCACGCCGCCGCCCAGGCGGTCATCAAGAAGCCGGGCATCGTCTACAACCCCCTCTTCATCTACGGCTCGACGGGGCACGGCAAGACCCACCTCATCCAGGCGATCGGGAACCACTTCAAGAACACGGACAGCTCCAAGAAGGTCTACTACATCACCTCGGAGAAGTTCACCATGGACTGCTTGAGCTCGATCGAGAGCGGGAAGATGGGGCTCTTCAAGGAGAAGTACCGCAAGTACGACGTGCTGATCATGGACGACATCCAGTTCCTCTCCCAAAAGGCCCGCATGCAGGAAGAGCTCTTCCACCTGTTCAACACGCTCTACGACAACAACAAGCAGCTCATCTTCTCCTCCGACAAGGACCCGAACTACATCCCGCACCTCGAGGAGCGCCTGCAGTCCCGCTTCATCGCCGGGATGAAGGTCGACATCCCGCCGCCGGACCACGAGTCGCGCATGGCCATCCTCAAGGCGAAGAGCCAGAAGATGAACGTGATGCTCTCCTACGAGGTGCTCGACTACCTCGCGGGCTCCACCGGGAGCAACATCCGCGAGCTCGAAGGGGCCTTGAATACGGTGATCTGCCAGGCCCAGCTCAAGAACAAGGACCTCTCCGTGGCGGAGATCCGCCAGCTCATCAAGGAGAGCGCGAAGCCGAAGAAAGCCGTCTCCATCAAGGACGTGATTAAGGTGATCGCGGACTTCTACAACATCGAGGAGGCGAGCATCTACGAGAAGACGCGCCGCCAGGAGGTGGTCAAGCCGCGCCAGGTGATCATGTACATCCTCCGGGAGGACTTCAAGATCTCGTATCCGACGATAGGGGAGAAGCTCGGAGGGCGCGACCACACCACCGTGATCCACTCCTGCGAGAAGATCCGGAACGACCTCAAGGAGGACGTCGGACTGCTGCAGGATATCCAGCAGGTGCGCGTGCTGTTGAAATGAGTGGGGATAGCGCGTGAACGGGGCTCGGAAAAGGGTGGGGAGAGAAGAAGGATAGCTCGGTGAAAAAAGAACGCGTAATAAAAAGATTCCCCACCGCTCCCGAGAATCCCCCCGTGCTCTCAAACTATAAAAATCAAACTATGGCTCCCTATAAAGACCTCCCGACTTTTCCCCATATCCCCACCCCTCATCATCCTCATCTTTTAATTACTATACGAATATGAAGATAGAGTGCACTAAAGAGAAACTGCAGAAGGCGGTGGGGAAAGCGGAGAAGATAACTGGCAAAAATCTCACCCTCCCCATCCTCAGCTGCCTCCTCCTTAAAACAGAGGGACAGAACGTGATCATAAAATCCACCAACCTCGACCTCGGGGTAGAACTCTCTTTCGGCGCGAAGGTGGAAGGAGAGGGAGAGACCGCCGTGCCCGCATCCGTGCTCAACAACTACCTCTCCTCCGCGCCGGACACGCAGACGGTGGTCCTCTCCACGAAGGAAGGAGGCCTCTCCCTCTCTTCCAAGGAGGGCTCCACCTTCATCAAATCCCACCCTCCAGAGGAATTCCCCCTCATCCCCGCGGTACCCAAGGATTCAGTATTCCGCATCAAGGCGTCCGACATCGTGCAGGGCCTCCGCGCGGTCTGGTACAGCTCCTCGGTCTCGAGCGTGAAGCCGGAGCTCGCGAGCGTCTACATCTACCAGAGCGGGGGATCGATCTTCTTCGTGGCGACCGACTCCTTCCGCCTCGCGGAGAAGCAGATCATCAACAAGAGCAAGGCGGACTTCGCGCCGATCCTCATACCCTACAAGAACATCAGCGAGATCATCCGCGTGCTCGAGGATACGGACGAGGAGGTGGAGGTGGCGGTGACCAAGAACCAGATCTCCTTTTCCTTCCCGGGCACCTACCTCACCTCCCGGGTGATCGAGGGCGTCTTCCCGGACTACCGCCAGATCATCCCCAAGGAATTCACTACGGAAGCGACCCTCCTCAAGCAGGATCTCCTCAACACCCTGCGCCTCGTGAACATCTTCGCGGACAAGTTCAACCAGGTGAGCTTCAAGGTCTCTCCCGGGAAGAGAGAGCTCGAGGTCTCAAGCCGCAACAGCGACGTGGGGGAGAGCGTGGAGAAGCTCGGGGGCGCCATGCGAGGGGAGGATCTCGAGATCCACTTCAACTACAAGTACGTCGCGGACTGCTTCCAGTCCATCCCCTCGGACAGCGTGACCCTCCGCTTCACCGGCCCCCACAAGCCCCTCCTCATCGGAGGCAGCGGCGACAACTCCTTCACCTACCTGGTGATGCCCATGAACCGCTAAATGGAATTCTCTCTCGCGGATCTCCTCAAGCGCATCGCTCTCCCTACGCCGAAGCGGGAGCTCGGGGGAATCCTGGAGTCCTACCTCGCCTCGAAGGGGATCACGAGCCGCTGCGCCGTCTCCTCCTTGAGCGATCAGGTGCTCTACCTCAAGACGGATAGCGCGACGCGCCAGTATCTCCACCAGCACAAGCAAGAAGCCCTCTCCTTCCTTCAAGAGAGGGCTCCGCAGCATCACATCCTCGATATCGCCTAGATGGCCGGGACGACCGGGGTCACCGGGAAGAGCTCCACGGGAGGGATGATGGGGGTTATGACGGGCGTAGTGCTCTCGCCGCCGGTCTCTCCGGGAGCAGGGCTCGGAGGCGTGAGGGTGGAGGCCCACCTCTGCACGGGGTAGTCCCAGTGGCGGAGCTGGGGCTCGGCTGCGCGCTCCGCGTCGGTGGGATACGGGCCCGTCGGGTCGCTTCGTTTTACATAATAGAGGATGTCGTGCGCGCCTCCCTCGGCCTGCCAGGCGCCGCGGAGGATCGGCTTTATATCTTCCGGCACCGGAGGGGCGGGAGGGAACCTCTCTTCAGGCACGCCCTTGAGGGCTTCGGCCATAAGCTCGTGCCAGAGAGGGGCGATGATGAAGCCGGCGACCTTCTTCTGCATGGGGGTGTTGTCGTTGTTGCCGGCCCAGGCGCCGACCGCGATCGTCGGGGTGTAGCCCACGATCCAGGCGTCGCGGTAGTCGTTCGTGGTACCGGTCTTCGCGGCGACACTCCTCCCCGGGAAGTGGAGGGCGGAATCTTCGCCGAAGGCGGGACTCCGCGCTTCGTTGTCGGAGAGGACGTCGGTCACCGTGCGGGCGATCTCGGGAGCGATCGCCTCGGTCGGCTCCGGCTCGTAGCTCTCGAGCACGTTGCCGAGGTTGTCCTCGACGCGGAGCACCGCGTGCGGCTCGAAGCGGACGCCGTCGTTCGCGAAGACGCCGTAGGCGCTCGTGAGATCGAGCAGGGTCACTTCGCCGCCGCCGAGGACGAGGGTGAGGCCGTAGCGCTCCGGGCCCTTCAGCGTGGTGATGCCCATGTCGCGTGCGGTGCGGAGGGACTCGCGGAGGCCGGCGAGGTAGAGGACCTTCACGGAGGGGACGTTGAGGGACTGGGCGAGCGCGTTCCGGAAGGAGACCGGTCCGCGGAACTCTCCGTCGTAGTTGTCCGGGGAGAAGCAGGGATCGGCCTTGGAGAAGTTGTCCGGCGCGCAGGCGGTAGAGAACTGGGTCTTGAGGTCGAAGACGACCGTGTCCGGCGTGTAGCCCTTCTTGAAGGCGGTGGCGTAGACGAAGGGCTTGAACGCGGAGCCCGGCTGGCGGAGGGCGAGCGCGATGTTGTAGTTGCCGTCGATGGCTTTGTCGAAATAGTTGCGGGAACCCACCATGGTGAGGATCTCTCCGCTCCGTGGGTCGACGGCGACCAGGCCGATGTTCTCCGCGTTGAATTTCTTCTCGTTCGCGAGCGCTCCCCTCAAGGCGATCTCTTCCGCCTTGCTCTGGAGCGTGTAATCGAGCGAGGTGATGACCCGGAGACCTCCTTCGGTGAGTGCGCGCTCGCCGTACTTATTCGCGAGATACTCGCGCACGTAGAACACGAAGTGGGGGGCCTTGATGCTGGTGTCCTTCTGGGCCTGGAAGGCGACCCTCTCTGCGAGCGCGTTCTCGTACTCCTCTTCGGTGATGTAATTGAATTCGCGCATCTTGCGGAGCACCAGGTTCTTCCTGCCCTCGAGCGCGTCCTTGTGGTTCCCGTAGGGGGAATAGTAGGTGGGGGCCTGGGGGAGCGCGGCGATGTAGGCCGACTCCGCGATGGAGAGGTCCTTAGCGTGCTTACCGAAGAAAGCCATAGAAGCCTCCTCCACGCCGTAGATGTTGCCGCCGTAAGGGGATTCGTTGAGGTAGATCTCGAGGATCCGGTCCTTGCTGATGAGGCGCTCGAGGCGCACGGCGAGCACCCACTCCTTGATCTTCCGGGAGAGGCGCCGGTCCTGGGTGAGGAGGGCGTTCTTGACCACCTGCTGGGTGATGGTGGAGCCGCCCTGGGTGTAGCCGTCGGAGATGTTGAGGTAGACCAGGATGTTCGAGAGCACGGCGCGGACGATCGCCGTCGGCTTGATGCCGAGGTGGCTGTAGAACTCGTTGTCCTCGATGGCGATGGAGGCGTTCCGGACGGAGGGGGCGATGTCCTCGAGCGGCACGACCGTGCGGTTGGCCTGGCCGTGGAAGGCGAAGAGGAGGATCTCGCCGGTGCGGTCGTAGATCTTGGTGGACTGGCTGATCTGGCGGTTCTCGATCGAGCTCAGGTCAGGGATGCGGAGGCTCGACGCCCACAGGATGAAGCCGCCTACCAGGAGGAGGCAGGTCCCCGCGAGGAAGAGGAGGGTCCGCTTCGGATCCCGGAGCACAAGCCGCTTTAGGCGGGCATAGAATTTTTTCATAGAGTTTCGGTGTCTGCCGGGATCCTCAGGACTCGTTGACCCTCATCCTAGCAGAGCAAGGCCTTTTTTCCAGCGCCCCGTGAGAGAGGAGACGGCGGAGCTTCCGAGATATTTCTGTGCTGAGGAAAAGAAAAGAGCGCTTGCCTTTGAAGCGCTCTTTTCTGCTCGCCCTACTCCTCTACGAGGGGGCCGAAGCCGAAGGGGGTGTCGTCCTCCTCTTCCTCGAGGTCCGTGCCGAGAGAGAAGGGGTCTTCTTCCGCGGCGGCCGGCACTTCCGCATCGTCCTCCCCGAGGTTTATCAGGTCCTTCCCGAACTCTCCTTCCTCCCGGTCCTTTTCTTCGTCAAAGCCTTTCTTCATACGGGATTCCGAGTGAAAAATTATGATTTCTCTTTTAAGATTTCATAGTTGTATCACGGCCTTTCCTTTTTGCAACTTTTAGGCCTCGAGCTGTGGAAAACCTAAGCCTTCACCGAAGCGCTCGCCGTGAGCGCGAGCGCGATGGCGTCGTATTCGTCGTCGAGCCGGGGCGAGGAAGAGAGGCGGAGGAGCTTCCCGACCATGCCCGCGACCTGTTTCTTGTCGCTCCGGCCGTAGCCGGTGACGGCCGCCTTCACCTGGAGCGGCGTGTATTCATAGAAGGGAAGGGAGTGCCCTGCGGCTATATAGAGGAGGGCGCCCCGCACCTCGGAGACCGCCATAGCGCTCTTCTGGTTGTTCTCGAAGTAGAGCTTCTCCATGGCCGCCATATGGGGCGCGTGCTCCCTGATCAGGGATTCGAAGCGCTCCCCCACGAGACGGAGCCTCTCCGAGAAGGGGAGGGACTTCTTGGTGAGGAAGCATTCCGAGAAGAGGAGGCTCTCCTTGCCGCGGGCGTCCTTCTCGAGGAGGGCGAAGCCGCAGCGGTCGTACCCCGGATCGATGCCGAGGATGCGCTTATTCGCCATCGGTTTTGGCGGCGTTCGTGTAGACATCCTGGACTTCGTCGTTCTCCTCGAGGGCGGCGATGAGGGCTCCGAGCTTCTCTTCGTCTCCGGGCGCGAGCGGCACTTCCACCTTGGGCCGCCACTCTCCCTCGACCTTCTCGAAAGCCCATGCGGCTGAGCCGATGCCGCCGAGAGAGGTGCCGTGCTCGGAGAGGATGTGCTTGATCTCGCTCGCCGCCTTGTTGCGGTTCCCGGTGAGGGCCTCTATGAGGAGAGCCGCGCCTCCCGGGCCGTACGCTTCGTAGAGGATGGCTTCGAGCCCGCCAGCTTCTCCGCCGGTACCTTTCTTGATGGCGCGCTCGATGTTATCGCTCGGCATGTTGAAGGCCCTGGCCTTGTCGATAGCGGCGCGGAGCGACGGCGAATTCACATTCCCCGCGGCCTTCTTCGATTCAAGCACGATGAAGCGCGAGAGCTTGCCGAAGAGCTTGCTCCGCTCCGCGTCGGAAGCGCCTTTCTTGCGCTTGATCTGCGACCATTTGTTATGTCCGGCCATGGATAAGATTCTTTAAATGACTTCCAATTCTTTGAATCCGGTTTCGCTATCGGGGATTCTCTTGTAGGTAACGCCATCGAGTATCCCGATGACGATCTCTGCGGTCACCCCGACCCGGCAGCCGCCCTTTAAATGCCCTCCTATAACATCTCCTTCCGCGTTCGATACAGCTATGTGGAGATGGCCGCCGTCTTTGGACAGGGTTCCTGTCCCGGCGACGATTTCGAATGGCCCGGGCAGGTTTTTTACCACCTGATTATCGGGAGTCGCCCCGGCCATTCGTAGATTAGCATTCTCTAGCGCCCCGACTATTGAGAGTAGCACCCCGGCTTCGATATCTTTAGAGCGCTCCTCTATCTCTTCTTTAAGAAAAGAACCTGGTTTTAATCGAAACGTCAGGCACTTCATGTTTACAAAAGACTCTGCTGTTCCGCGGTCTTCGGCGGATACCCCAAGTGCTCATACCCCCGGGCGGTGACCACGCGCCCGCGCGGGGTGCGCTCGATGAGGCCGAGCTGGAGGAGATAGGGCTCGTGGACCTCTTCTACTGTCGCCTGGTCTTCGGAGAGCGCGGCGCCGATCGTGCTGAGGCCCACGGGACCGCCGTTGAATTTGGTGATGATGACGTCGAGGAGGCGGCGGTCGCTCTCGGAGAGGCCGATCTCATCCACCCCGAGGAGGGTGAGCGCTCCTTTGACCATCTCCTCGGTGATACTGTTCTTGTTGACCTGGGCGAAGTCCCGGCAGCGCTTCAGAAGATAGTTCGCGGTGCGCGGGGTGAAGCGGCTGCGCCGGGCGATCTCCTCGACAGCCTTGTCTTCTATGGGGATGTTGAGGAGGGCGGCGGAGCGGCCCACGATCTTCCCGATCTCGGCTTCGGAGTAGAACTCCAGGCGGAAGATGCCGCCGGAGAAGCGGGAGCGCAAGGGGGCCGAGAGCATGGCGATGCGGGTGGTCGCGGCGACGAGGGTGAAGGGGGGAAGCTCGAGCTGGATGGTGCGCGCGGAGGGGCCCTTGCCGATGATGATGTTGAGGGCGCCCGACTCCATGGCCGGGTAGAGCACCTCCTCGATCGTCTTGTTGAGGCGGTGGATCTCGTCGATGAAGAGGATGTCGCGCGGAGAGAGGTTCGTGAGGATGGAGGCGATGTCGCCGACTTTCTCGATCGCGGGGCCCGAGGTGATCTTCATCTGCACCCCGAGCTCGCGGCTGATGAGGTGGGCGAGCGTGGTCTTGCCTAAGCCCGGCGGGCCGTAGAAGAGGAGGTGCTCGGGGGTGTGCTCGCGCTCCTTGGCGGCCGCAAGCAGGATCTTGAGGTTCTCCTTGGTCTTCTCCTGGCCCACGTACTCCTCCCAGGACTGGGGGCGGAGCGCCTGATCGAGGAAGAGCTCGTCGCGCTTGATCTCCATGCCCTCCGCGCTCGGTGCGGCCTTACTTGACATAAAATTCATTATATGCTAGCATACAAATACCTCTTCCAGAGGCTTGTTTTTTTGAGAGCTCCTCTCTATTGTACCGTTTTCTCCGTTCCAGCGTATTACTCTCTAAGGAATTGGGCCTGCCTGGCTTACTGGTAGTTTTACGAGGACGTCCTGGTTCTCTCCCTCGCGGAGAGGTGACTGGCGCTATCCTTTGAAAACTACTTAGCTTTTAATACCCGTTATTGAAAGTATTCCTTAGAGAGTAATGTTCTGGAACGCGACTCTCTGATTCGGAGCGTACTCCTCCGCGGAGCCCCTGCCCATCTTCCGCAGGGGCTTTTTCCGTGTTCCTTCAGCGGAGCTCGACCACCCGCTCGAGCTCGGGGAGGGAAGTGACGCCGCGGAGCGCCTTCAGGACGCCGTCCTGCGGCATGGTGAGGATGCCCTGCTCCTCGCTCGCCTTCGCGATCTCCCGCTCGCTCGGATTCTGGTTCAGCACCTCGTCCACCTTCTCGGTCATGAGGACCGCCTCGAAGATGCCGATCCGTCCGCGGTAGCCCGTGCCGTTGCAGGCCGCACAGCCTACCGGGTCCTTGAGCTTCATCTCCGCCGGGACGAGCTCGCGGCGCTTTACGGAGGCGAGGATGGCGGAGAGGCGCGCGGCCTCTTCCGGCGTTGCCGGACGCTCCTTCGCGCAGACGCCGCAGAGCTTCCTCACCAGGCGCTGCGCGAGCACCACGTTCACCGCGGAGCTGATTATCTTCGGGTTCACCCCGAGGTCTATGAGGCGGGGGAAGGCGCCCGCGGCATCGTTCGTATGGAGAGTGGAGAGCACCAGGTGCCCGGTGAGGCCGGCGTTCACCGCGATGTCCGCCGTCTCGCTGTCGCGGATCTCGCCGACCATGATCACATCAGGGTCCTGGCGCAGCGCCGCGCGGAGCCCGGAGGCGAAGGTATAGTTCTTGTGGTCGGCCTGGGTCTGCACGATGCCGGGGAGGTGGTACTCGATCGGGTCTTCGATGGTGATGATCTTCACGTCGGGAGTGTGGATCTTGCGGAGAAAGGCGTAGAGGGTGGTCGTCTTACCACTCCCGGTGGGGCCGGTGGTGAGGAGCATGCCGTTCGGCTTCCTGATCTCGCGCGCGAGCACGGCGAAGAGCGCGGGCTCGACGCCGAGCTCTTCCATGGGCACGTTGATAGTCTGGGGATTCAAGATGCGGAGCACCAGGGATTCGCCGTAGGCGCCGGGCAGCACGGAGGTGCGGATCTCGATATCCCCGCCGCCCGCGCGGATGCTGAAGCGCCCGTCCTGGGAGGTGTCCTTGAGGTTCAGCTTGAGGCCGGAAATGAGCTTGAGGCGGGAGAGGAGGAGCAAAAAAGTCTTCCGGTCGAAGGAGGCGATATCTGTGAGCACGCCGTCGAGGCGGTAGCGCAGGCGCACATAGGCCTCCTCCGGCTCGAAGTGGATGTCGGAGGCGCCGACGGCGAGGGCTCCGGCGAGCATGATTTCGAGTAGCCGGGAGATGTGGTAGGTCTTCTGCTCGGCGATGACGGCGTTCACCCGCGTCTTGATGTCCTCGGTCGTCTTGATCTCCTTCAGCACTTTTTCGATGGCATCGTTCGAGATATCCACCACGCCGGCGGCGGATTCCTTGGCAAAGGAGAAATCCTTGTAGCGCGCCCAGACGTGCTCGAGGCTATTTTTTGAAACCATGAAGGCGCTCACCGCATATCCCTTGTTCCGGAATCCCTGGAGGACCTCTTCTGTGCGCGGGTTCTTGGGGGAGAGGACTGCGGCCTTCAGCTTCTTGCCCACGACATCGAAGAGGGCGAGCTTAGCCTCTTCCGCCTCTCCTTGCGGGAGGAGGCGTACAGCGTCGCTGTTGATCGGCATGCGGGTGAGGTCGAGGTAGGGGAGGCCGTAGCGCTCCGCGAGGAGCTCGGCGAGCTCCTCTTCCTCCCGGCTCCGCAGATCCTGGAGCTTTTTATCCTGCTTATCTTCGTCGAAATGAACCGCCATGTAGGGCTAAGTATACCCCGTCAGAGCCTCACGCAGAGCCGTTTTTATGCACCCCCGGCTCTTGACAGATTGATTATTAGTGGTGTATAATACTGAATAGCGAATCAACCGTTCTCGGTTCAGGAGGGCCACGCAATGCGGTACTCGATCCTCGTCGTTCTCGCGCTCGTCACTGGGTGCGCCAACGTCCCCAGCCACGCCATTCCGCCGTACGGCGGGGAGATGATGGCGCGCAAGGCATATCCGAATAGCAACTGCCGAATTATCAGCAGCAGATTGGGCCCTGGCCCCGAGGGTCGAGGCCTGTGGTTGACCACCGGCTTCAAGAAGCTCCCCCATGGGTCCCACGGGGAGGACGAGACTGTCCATCTCCGTGCCGACTGCTGCAACAGCGAGGGGCAGCTGCGGAGCTTTACGCTCTCTACTACCCCCCGTCAAAGCCGGTACGTAACGGTGCCGGACGATTTCTTCCCGAAAAGTGGCTGGCTCGCCAACCCAGACACTTGCCGGGAGATGGGGCTGCGGGAATAGCCCGCCTCACCCACGTTCTCCTTCGCAGCTCCGTCCAAAAGGCGGGGCTGCTTTCTTTTCAGCCTACAGTGCTACAATCAGCGGCATGAAGGAGCTAACCTCCCGCTCACTCGCGGACACGAAAAACCTTGCCGAGAGCCTCTTAGAGAGGCTTGTGAGTGCTCCCCGGAAGGGAGCCTCTGTGCTCGCGCTCTACGGGGACCTCGGCTCCGGCAAGACCGCGCTCACCAAGGAGATCGCCGCGCTCCTCAAGGTGCGCGACGTGGTCAATAGCCCCACGTTCGTCCTCGAGAAGGTGTACAAGGTGGAGCATCCGACCTGGAAGCGGCTCATCCATATCGATGCGTATCGTCTCGAAGAGCCGCAGGAGCTCGAGCACCTCGGCTGGAAGGAGATCGCCGCGGACGCGGAGAATCTCATCGTGGTCGAGTGGGCCGAACAGGTCGAGGGGTTGATACCCGCGCATGCTCTCCGCGTGCGCGCAGAATTCGTGGACGAGTCCACGCGGCGTTTCCATATCCATGACTAAGAAAGCGAAAGCCAAGGAGGTGAAGCGGCGGCTCGTGCTCCTCGACGTGCATGCGATCCTGCACCGTGCGTACCACGCGCTCCCGGACTTCTCCTCTTCGAGAGGCGAGCCGACCGGCGGTCTCTACGGGCTCGCCTCCATGCTCATCCGCATCATCGGCGACCTGAAACCCGACTACATCGCGGCCTGCTACGACCTTCCGGGCCCTACCTACCGGCACGAGGCGTACGAAGGCTACAAGGCCCAGCGCAAGAAGGCGGACGATGCGCTCGTGGCGCAGATCGTGCGCTCGCGGGACATCTTTACGGCGTTCGGCATACCTATATATGAGGCACCGGGCTTCGAGGCGGACGATCTCCTCGGCACCATTGCTGAGCGCATGCGCGGGGAGGATATCGAGGTGATCATCGCTTCCGGCGACATGGACACGCTCCAGCTCGCAGAGAGCGATCGGGTGAAGATCTATACCCTCAAGAAAGGAATCAACGACACCATCCTCTACGACGAGGAGGCGGTGCGCGCGCGTTTCGGCTTCTCTCCCGAGCAGCTCCCTGACTACAAGGGCCTTCGTGGCGATCCCTCCGACAACATCGTGGGTGTACGTGGTATCGGGGAGAAGACCGGCAGCATGCTCATCCAAGCCTTCGGGACCATAGAGAATCTCTACAAGGCGCTCAAGAAGAGCGACCCGAAGTTCGGCGACCTTAAATGCACGCCGCGTATCCTCGAGCTCCTTCGGGCGGCGGAAGAAGAAGCGCTCTTCTCCAAGATGCTCGCCACCATCCGCCGCGATGCGCCGATCGAGTTCTCGCTTCCGGCGACGCGCTGGGCGGAGGGCGTCGATCTCAAGAAGATAGAAGATCTCTTCATGGAACTCGAGTTCCGCACGCTTCTCGCGCGCGCCAAGGCGGCGGTGAAAGGAGAAGCCCCGGAAGCGGCCCCCCAGCAAGCGTCTCTCGGAGAATCCGCGGAGAATATTCCCCCGGGGGAAGTGCGCGAGGCGGGGGTGATGCTCTCCCTTCTCGACTCTTCGCTTCCGGAGCCGACGCTCCAGGAGATCCTCCAGCACGCCCGCGCCACGACCTTCGCCAAGGCGAGGGAAGCGCTCCTCGGGGAGCTCAAGAAGAAGGATCTCCTCAAAGTGTTCGAAGAGATCGAGAAGCCGCTCCTCCCGGTCATCGTGCGCATGGAAGAGCGCGGGGTCATGGTGGATACGGATTACCTGAAGAAGCTCTCGCTCGAATACCACAAGGAGCTCGCCAAGCTCGAGAAGGAGGTGACGGCGCTCGCGGGGGAGAGCTTCAACCTGAATTCTCCCGCGCAGCTCTCCCGCATCCTCTTCGAGAAGCTGAACCTCTCTATCAAGAACCACAAGAAGACGGAGGGCGGCGCCAAATCGACCCGCGAATCCGAGCTCGAGAAGCTCCGCGAAGCGCATCCGATCGTAGGCAAGCTCCTCGCATATCGCGAGCTCCAGAAGCTTCTCTCTACATATATAGATACGATACCCACTCTCGTGGGGAAGGACGGCCGGCTCCACGCGCACTTCCTGCCGATCGGCGCGGCTACGGGGCGCATGTCCTCCCAGGGGCCGAACCTGCAGAACATCCCCGTGAAGACGGAGCTCGGCCGCCGCATCCGCCATGCGTTCGTCGCGCCGAAGGGCTTCACCCTCGTGTCCTTCGACTACTCGCAGATCGAGCTCAGGGTAGCCGCTTTCCTCTCGGGGGACGAGAAGTTCCTCCAGATATTCCGGGATGACCGGGACATTCATACGGAAGTCGCGGCGGAGGTCTTCAACGTGCCGCGCGAAGCGGTGGACAAGGAGATGCGCCGCAAGGCCAAGGTCATCAACTTCGGCATCCTCTACGGCATGGGCGTGAACGCGCTCCGGCAGAACCTCGGAGGCTCAGCGGAAGAGGCGCGCCGCTTCTACAAGGACTACTTCGAGACCTTCACCGGGCTTGCGGACTACCTCGAGCGGGTCAAGGCGTCCGCCGCGCGCAAGGGCTGCACGGAGACCTACTTCGGCAGGAAGCGCTACTTCGAGGGCCTCTCCTCTTCCATTCCTTATATAAAAGCCTCTGCCGAGCGTATGGCCATCAACGCCCCCATCCAGGGCACCCAGGCGGATATCATCAAGATCGCCATGGCGCGCATCGACGACTACATCGCCAAGAAGCACCCGGGCGAGGCGCACCTCCTCCTCCAGGTGCACGACGAGGTCCTCTACGAGGTGAAGGAGAAGACGGCGGAGAAGATAATTCCGGAGATAAAGAGGATCATGGAGAGCGTGCTCCCGCCGGAGAAGATCGGCGGTATCACGCTCGTTGCGAACGCGGCCAAGGGCAAGAACTGGGGCGAATTACATTAAATATGCTGACCGTCATCGTGAGGGACAACAGAGCGGATCTCCTCGCGGAGCTTGAGCGTGATATGAAGAAGCGCTCCCTCTCGGACGCAGAGCGCTTCGCGGAAGACGCTTTCTCTCCGAGTATCGTCCTTTCGGTCCTCGATCAGCAGGATCTCTTCGGAGGAGGGGAGAAGGCGATCGTACTCGACCAAGTTTCTGCGTCCACGGAAGGGAAGGAATTCCTGGAGAGAGAGGCCTCAAGACTCGGCGCAGCCTCTCGCGCGGTGTACGTGCTCGAAGCGTCTCTCCCTGTAGCACTGAAGAAAGCTTTTGAAAAAGCGGAGGCGAAGATCCTCCTCCGCGCAGAGGCTGCGAAGCGGAAAGCATCTCCAGCCATCTTCGCTCTCTCGGACGCACTCATCGCGCGGGACAAGAAGACGCTCTGGCTCCTCTATCAAGATCTCGCCCGCTCGTCCGAGCCGGAAGAGATCGCCGGCACCCTCGTCTGGCAGCTCAAGGTGATCCTCCTCTTGTTCCGTGGAGAAACGGCGAGCGTGAATCCCTATGTCGCCGGAAAATCGCGCTCGGCGCTCTCGAAGTATTCAGAAGAGGAGGTGCGTCGCCTGTACTTCAGACTCGTGGGCGATTATCACCGCGGACACCGCGGGGAAGGGGATCTCGCCCCCCTCATCGAGAGACTTATCCTGTCTTTATAGTAGGCTATACACACTCATCGTGACCCAAGAGCAATTAAGGTTAAAACTAGAAGAATTAAAAAACCTCTCGCATGAGAATGAGTGGGTGGAGTTTAAGCATGCAGAGACAACCGCTAGTTTTGAGGAACTGGGTAAGTATTTTTCTGCACTAAGCAACGAGGCGAATCTTAAGGAGCGGCCCGAAGCATGGCTTGTATATGGGATAGATAACCGCTCACGAAGAATATTGGGTACAAGATATAAAGATAACCCTGGTGCCCTCAATGAATTAAAATTAAGTATCGCAAATCATACAAACGGCAGAATTACCTTTCGCAATATCCATGAATATCTATCGCCAGAGGGTAGGGTTCTCATGTTTGAAATTCCGCCATGCGTGAGGGGTATCCCAACGTCCTGGAAAGACGTTGTATATGGGAGAGAGGGTGAAAGTTTAAAACCCTTAAGTATGGAAGAATCAGACTTAATTAGAGCGCAAGCATCCCGAGATTGGTCTGGGGAAGCTTGTCAAAATAGCAAAATAACTGATCTCGATAAGGAAGCCGTATCCTTCCTAAGGAAAAAGTTAAAAGACATCTACTCTGATTCTAGTTATCTTACTGAGCCGGAAGAGCAGCTTTTGAATCGCCTCTCTCTTTTGAAAAACGGTACTCCTACCACCACAGCGATGCTGTTCCTGGGAAAGACCGAGGTTGTTGAAAGGCTGTTGCCGGAAATTGGCCAAATTAGTTGGAAGTATGAAGATCAGGGTAATAGCATACTTGAGCGAGCCCAGTTAAGAGTCCCCTTGTTGCCTAGGCTTTACGATGTGGAAAGGAATATTCACCGTTTTAATACTTATCTCCGAGATGTAGATCTTTTCCGCAAAGATTTGAGACAGTATGACGACGGGGCAATTGAAGAGTTGCTGGTTAATAGTCTGGTGCATAGAGATTGGAGCATCCCTTTGTGGATTGAAATTCACCAAACTCCGCTTAGTGTCGAATTCCGTAATCCAGGTATTTTTAGAGCAGATCTGGCGGCAGCTTTGAATGAAAATTTACGACCGCCTTATGTAAATCGGGCAATGGCCGATTTCTTTCAAAAAATAAGACTTATGGAGAAAGAAGGAGGAGGGCTTCGCAGGGTCTATTTTTCTCAGCTTGGTAAGGGTACTCGCATAATACCCACGTTCTACCGTGATAGCTATCCCCCCAGAGTCGACTTTAGATTAATGGGACAGGTGGAAAATATTGCTTTTGCCAAACTCGTCTTGAGTAATTACCAACAAATTGAACTCCCAGACCTGTTGTTACTGGACAAAATAGCTAGTGGCAATAATCGTTTTGGGACAGATATTCCCAAAGAAGACGCAGAAAGACTTAAGCGGGTGAAATATATAGAAATACGAGGTACTCGCAACAGAAGGTGCTACATCTCGAAGCAACTATCGGAATCAATCGGCCGCCGATCTCTTTATATAAGAGAAAAAGGACTTCCGCGAGAAAAGAAAATTATGTACATCCTCAGTTACCTAGATGAACATAAAAAAATAAAGATGTCAGATGTTTATGATATGTTTCCTGAAGATCCTCAACCTACATTACGTTATTTGGTAAGTATGGAGATGTGTAGAAAGAGGAAACTACTACAAAGAAGAACTGAAAGTAAAAATAAACACGATTGGTACTACACAAAAGCCTAAACCAGTAAACAAGTGTAAACTAGGGGTCGCACCGTTTAAAATATCTTTTTAT
>DASPJT010000055.1:0-29300 GCA_035628455.1 Minisyncoccota bacterium | reverse complement strand
TGCGCGGCGTCGTAGAGGATGTTCGAGAGCATGATCTGGAAATAGCCGTTCAGGTTGTGACTGTACTTGATGAGCTCGGCTTCCGTAGAGGTGCAGATATTGGTATATGGCGCCGAGGGAAGCACCGCGAGTACCGCTTCCGCAGCGACGCGATGTGTCTCATCGCTTACCGCAAGCCCCATGATATTCGAGAAGGGGTTCGCCGCATCCTGCGCAGCAGTCTTCTCGGAAAGGAATTCCGGCGAGTACATGAGGACCACTCCGGGATACTTATCCTGGAGCTTCGCGGTGGTGCCCGGGAGGATCGTGGACTTGATCACCGCAGTCTTGCCCACGCCTACGAGCGAGACGCCCTCCTCCACGATGCTCATGTCGAAACCGCCCGGAGTCGTGGGCGTCGGGACCGCGATGAAGACGATGTCGCACTCCCGTATCTTTTCCTTGTTCCCCTGGTAGGCCTCCTCGAGCCCGTAGCGGACTACGCTATAGCCGCGCCGCTCGAAATCATCGGCATAGTTCTTGCCGATGAATCCCTGTCCTACGAAGCCAATCAAGGGTTTTTGGCCGTCAGTCATAGAGGCCACTTTACCACGGGAGGCTCCCCTGCACTAGCGAGGAAGCCGCGAGACGGCATCCTTGAGGTCGGCGATATCGCGCTTGATCTCGGCGAGGGTGATCATCTCCTGGTCGAGTTCCTCCTTCATGTGCTTGAAGGCATCGAGCTCGGCATCCACTTCAGCTTCGGTCTTCTCGATGAGCTTCTTGTCTCTCTTGAGGCCGGAGATGATAATGGCGTCTCCTACGAAGAAAGAGACGAAGAGGCCGGTGAGGAGGAGGATGACGAGGCTGAGAAGCACGGAGCCAATGCTCGAGACCGCCATCTCGTCCGCCATCATCCATATGCCCCGCCAGAAGAGCACCACGCCCACGCCGCCCACGAAGGCGTAGGTTATGGGGTAGCGCGACAATCGCGTGCGCACGTAGTCTTCCAACTTGTCGAAAAAATGAAGGACGCTCATGGATTTAGTGAACTACCTTCTCCTTCGGTAATCCGAATTTGCGAACGTACTCAGAAACTCCGGCCATCTCCGCCGCCTCATAGCCGCACTGTTCGCCAATCGTCTCGCAGCTGATCATATCGACTGGCCACCTCTTTGCTTCCAGCTTGGCTACAAAGCCTTTGTTGTTCTGTTGAATGAGCTTCAGGGCTTTCTCCGGCGTAACCCTGCTGACCTGGGCTTCAAAAGATTCTTCCGCTCTCCCCGCCATCTGAGCCGCGATAGCATTCTCCTCCGGGGTATTGCCCCTGAACTTCCTGGAATTTGGGTCTAAAATTGGCTGTTCCATCCCTGAATTCTAGCATATCCCTAGAACGCCGATGGCCCGTATACCCAGGGAATCACGCGGTAATTGCTGTGCGGCGGCGTACTCGAGCCGGTAGTGAAGTAACCCTGGAAATTGGCCACATCCGTCGCCGGGCTCGTCCTGTCCTCGTAAATAGCGATAAAGTAGCGCTCCAGATGGTAGGGTTCGGGCAGGGTGTTTTCGACTTTTATAGACTTGATCGAAGCCGAGAGAGCGTGGCTGCTCACCACCGTAGAGCTTCCGACCGTGCCCTAATACCGTGCGAGATCTTTCATTTACTCTTTTTCTTTCCTTTGAGGATAGTGTCCTCTATCCTTGCTCTTGCTTCCGCAAGTGCTGCGCTTGCTTGGCGGATCGTTGTCAAGTAGCTCTTTTCCGCGTGAGAGTTTATTTTTGCTATTTCCTGTTGCAAATCAACGGGGGGCAGGATTACATCGAGCCCCACAAGATCCCTCGGATATAAGTGGGCTGATTGACCTTTTACCATTCTTCTAATCTGCTCCTGCACGACGGATAACCTAAGATAGGTAATTAGATATTCCGGCAAGATCTTCTCGGGATTGGCCCGTATAATTATCAGTTCTCCCACACAGCAACACTTGGAGCTATCCTCAATGACTTCCTTAGGTAATGTATCAACTATGTCGGCTCGTCCTATGTATGATTTATTATGAGCAGCACATAACATCAATATGTCGCCAATCTGTACCTTCGCTTTTTTCTCTGCTTTGCTGTAAAACTCCTCGGACACGAAGGACTTCTCGTGCCATTTGATACCGTTGCCTGAAATATTCTTTACTTTTATAATCCTCACTCCTGTCTCAGGATATGAGTCACGAGGGGCAGTCTTACCAGTGTTTACCTTGAGACATACATCTCCCAATTTTTCGGTCTTATAGCCTTTTACGAGAGTGTCTATGACATTTTTCTGATTAGGATCGTAGAAATCGTAGTCGGCTCGGCCGCTTTCTCTGACTTTCCCGAGATTTATGAGAATAGATTGCATAGTTACCATCCGCGCTCTTTATGAAAGAGTTTTATTACATCAGGAACCTCTGATTTACCTTTTAGTCGGCCAGTAGCGTCATAACCTATGTCCTCAATCTTTACGAAGAATACAGGCTTCTCTTTTCCTTTCTTTTTTTGTGGGTCGTTCTTTCGGAAGAAGAGCACGCTCGTTTTTGGACTTGCGCCGTAGGGTGTAAAGGTATGCTCGGGCAAACTGACTACAGCCACAAGTTCACCCTGTTCGTGTAGCCACTCACGCACGTGAGCATGCGTGGTATCGGTCAGAACACCATCCTGCAGTACAATAGCCAGTTTACCTCCCGGTTTTAGGAACTGCAGGCAGCGTTCCAGCCCTAAGATCTCTAGAGGTAGCGACTTCTTTCCTTTTCCGAGTTCGAACCGGCCAATGATATTCCCGATTTCACCTCCCATAAGAGACCCGAACGGAGGGTTCGTCAGCACTACATCAAAGACTTGCGGGTCGCTATTGTCTTCGCCCCCCAACGCCTTGATATCTGGGTAGTTATCAAAACTCAATAGAGCGTCTGTACATCTAATGTTGCTATGTCCATCGTCCTGTAAGAGCATGTCGGACATCGCTATTCGGACCATCCGTTCAGACTTCTCTATACCGTGAAGATGGAAAAACTTGAACTGATGGTATGAGTATTCGTCAATTTTGTTTTGTTCATAGAGCTTTTTTATTTCTTCGAGAGCAGATGTGAGGAAATGACCACTGCCGCAAAATGGATCGAGGATTAGATCACTAACCTGCGGTCGCACAATCCCGACAGCCAATTTAACGACCTCATCGGGTGTAAAGTACTGGCCCATCCCAGCCCGAATTGCTGGACCAAGGACTTTCTGAAAAGCTCGGCCTTTTATATCACCCCCCGTATCAACGAAGGAGTAATTCTGAAGGATTTCAACGACCTTCACGAGAGCATTGCTGCTCAACCTGATTTGTTGCTTGAACACTCCACGCGATCTTTCGTATCCAGGTATACGTTGCGAATACCTCTGCAAGTCTTTTTCTGTAGCTTCTTTGTACAAATCTCGAATGTTTGATGCTATTTCTTCGGTGTTACCAGCTCCGTATATTTGAAACCTGAATGTAGCACCTTCGCCCATGTCTACCGTTGAACGCTCGTCGTAGATCTTGGCATAGATGATCTTGCTCAGCTCGTCGAGAGCTTCATCAGCATGGGTCCCATCGATATCCCTGATCGCAGAATGACATCTAAACAGTAAGTCCTCGTATTTATCGGAAATAGGTGTAAGACCTGTCTTCCTACCTGATTTGATCATTTCCGATGTCACTTCGCGGACAAGTTTTGCCCTTTGTCTCAAACCCTTTTGGTCATAGGTGGGTATATCTGGAATGTAATCGAAGTCGTTCGGATCGATCTTTTTTACGAGACACTTCGTCGTTTTTACACACGTGATCATTCCGACTGTTGCAGTGTGTGTACTCGACAGATAACCCATAAGCTGCTTTTCGGCCTTATCAAAATCCATCTGATTTACACCAGAGTTTTTTGTTTCGATATACAGAAAGGTCTTATGTCTCTCGTTCTTGATGGAGATATCGGCCTGTTTTTCCATCGTGGCCATCTGAACCGTTTCTTCAACGACTATCCGTTCTCCAAGCCATTCGACAGGATAACTGTACGTGTCAATGAGTTCCCTAAGCACCCACTGCCTCACGTATTCTTCGATTTGTCGTTCATCCAACTTCGGGTTCTCGAGTGCTTTTCTTTTTGCTGTAGCTATGTCGGGATTACTGGTGAGAAGCCATCTATCGGGACTGATTTTATAGTAGGGTTTAATCCGCATATTTATTTTGTACTGGTCATTCTGAGAAAATGTTCAAACTCGGCCCGACCGATGCGGAACTCTTTACCGATCTTGTACGCTTTAAGCTTCCCGGCTTTGATGTAGCGATAGATAGTCATTATGTTCACGCTCAGCCTCTGCGCCAAATCTTCGGCCCGGTAGAAATCCTTTGACTGAGTCATAACATTATTCATACTCTACTTTACAATAGTTTACATAGCAAATAAGGAGGTGCTTAATTTGTGTTTTCCCGTACTTCCGCCAGAGAGCGCCCGTGCAGATGCGAAAGCCACCGGGGTGGCTCCCGCGGCGGCTCATTTGCTGTCGCTATGCGCGTCAGCGATCCTCGATATCTCCCGCTCCTCTTCTTCGGTTAGGTCGCGGACGGTATAGTCGGCCTCGAGGACGATTCTCAAGAGTTCGACTTTCTGCCAACCACTGTCGTAGGCGACTCCTGCGGCCTGCATCGTCATGAATTGCCGCTTTCCGTTCACCTTCACCAGGTACCTCGGAAATTCCGCTCTCGGATCGAGCGTGGCGCCCTTCCCTTTTCCGGAAGGACCGACATCATTGGCTGCCATGGCTTAGCTCCCTAGGGCAGAATGGACAACTGAACCAAAAATACAATAAGCAAAGAGGGGAGTCTATTCGGATTTATAGCTCCAGCTTCTGCTTGTCGAAGCCGAAGTGCTTCTCGTGGATGAGCTCGATGAGGGAGGGCTTCAGGACGTACCAGGAGCGGCCTTCCAGAAAATTGAAATCCACCTTAGGTGCAGGCTTGCCGCGCTTCTTGAAATGCTTCACGCCGAGGTCGTAGCGCAGCCCCACCAGCCTCTTCACTTCGCCTGCGAACTGGAGTCCCTTGTTGTCCGCGCCCGACCCGCCGTCGATCGTGATCGTACCCGCCATCTGCGGGTGCGTGAGCGCTGCCTTGGAATGCCGCGCGTTCGGGTGCGAGATCCAATAGATATTGAAATCGTCGTCGTGAATATACAGGACGTCTGCCACCCACGGCCCGCCCGCGTCAGCAAAGCCGAGGCTCATCAGCCTCCCCTGCTCGAACACTTCCCTCACGAGCGCTTTTATCTGTAGAGGGTTACTCATGGAAGCTAAGGTAGGTTTCTAATTCAGCTTTTATCTTCATGAACATCTTCTCATGGCCGAGAGTGTCAGGGTGCAATCCGTCTTCCATTTCCTCTATGGCGACCACTCCTCGCATATCGATATAAAGAAGCTTTTCTTTATCACACAAGTCCCTGATAAGGTTATCGTATCTCTCAATCCTTTCGTTCTTATACGATTTCTCAAGATTCCAGGGAATGGGATTCGTCTTCGCCTCATCCACCCGCGTCAGGCCGATAAAAATGACTTTCGAGGTACGTTTCTTGGCTTGTGCGGCGAGTTCGGCGATATTGGCAGCGAATCTCTCCTCCGTAACCCTCGGATTTCCGTCGCTCTTCCTCTCCGAAGCATCGTTGATGCCAATGGCGAAGATGACAACTTCAGCTTCACGTACTCCGGCTTCTGCATCAAATCTCGCCAAGAGACCTTCTGTCGTATCTCCCGGGATCCCGAGATTATACGCCGTCACATAGACAAGAGAGCCATCGCTTCCTAAAGGGGTATCGCCGCGCTCCTCGAAGTAATTCCGAATACGTGTCGCCCAGCCGCCCTGGCGGTAATCGCAGGCTCCCCACGTGATGCTATCCCCGAAGATGCAGACCTTCATACCCTCAGTCTACCAAAGGAAAACCCCGCCCGGCGAGCTAGGCGGGATCTCCTACTTCCGCTCCAAATACATCTGGACCCCCTCAAGGATACTCGAGGTGAAATATGTCCTCAGATCGATCTCCTCCAGCTTCACCCAGCGATAATGGGTGTGTTCGTGGCTGATAGCCACTTCTCCTCCGCGGTAGGCCGCTTCAAAAAATATGTAGAGCACCGGTATGCGCGTACCTTCCGCAGTCAGATCTCGAGAGAGATGGCGGCCCAACGCTACAGGCTTCGGATCGATTTCCAGCTCCACATCCCCTATCTCCTCCCTAATTTCCCTTTTCAATATCTCAACGAAATCAACGCCGAATTCATCGGTGTCTATCCTTCCGCCGGGCACATCGTGATAGCCAGCGAAAGTTCCATTATCCAGAGCTCCTAGAACAAGCGTTCCCCCCTCCGCATTTCTTAAGAGGACTTTCAGAGAGACTTGATATGACTCAGGTTTTTTCATAGAGCTTTATGGCTTGGCGGTTTGTAAAAATCCCTTAAGTTTCCCGGCCGCTTGCCCTCGCATGCTGACGGCGTTCTTCTCTTCCCGGGACATCTCCGCAAAAGTCTTGTCGTGCCCGTCCGGGAGGAATATCGCATCCCAGCCGAAGTCGGACGCCGCGCGCGGGCGAACTATGCGCCCGGAAAGCACACCTTCGAAGAAGCTGATCTCCTCCCGGTGCTTCGCATAGCCGATGACAGTCTTCGCGACTGCTCGATCGTCGCCGAGCTTCTCACAGAGGGAAACGAGCCCTTCGAGGCCAAGCGCCTTCAGGAACCACTTGATCAAGGGTCCCGGGAACCCGCCGAGAGCTTCGAGGTAGAGGGAAGTGTCCTCGACGATGAATTCGCCTTCCGCGTGGGCGAAGGCAGCTTCGAGCTTGGCCTTGATGATGGCGTGCGGGTCGAGTTCCTGGATCTCGGGGAGATCCATCTCGAGCTGCTCGATGTCCGGCACGACAGCCCGGACTTCTTCGAGCTTATATCGGCTGCCGGTAATGAAGCGGATCACGACTATTTCTTCCCCGCCATCAGACGCTGATGCTCCTCGGTATTCAAATCCCCGCACTTCTTCCACTTCTTGCCCGATCCGCACGGACAGGGGTCGTTACGTCCCACCCTCTCCCCGCTTGGAGTATGCGGCACCGGAGCCGAGCCATCGCCCTGGCCGATGAGGATGGCCTGCTCGTGCACCTCGCGGAGACGGGCAGTCTCCGCCTGCTTAAAGGCGCCAGACGTCACGTGCACCAAGAGCTTGCGCGCCTCCTCGTCTATAGAAATCTCCAAAGCCTTGAAGAGACGGAGCCCCTCCTTCTTGTACTCCACCAAGGGATCCCGCTGACCGTAGGCGCGCAGATTCACGCTGTCGCGGAGGTACTCCATCTGCTCCAAGTGATCCACCCAGAACATATCGATGGTCTGGAGGAGGAGCCGGCGCGCTCCTTCGTAGAAGGCTTCCGCGCCGACCTCTTCCTTGCGCTTCTCGATGGCAGCCTCGAACTCCGCATCGCCCGCGGCAAGAAGAGCCACCTCTTCCGCGATCTCTTCCACGGAACCGGTGAGGAGGCGGTGCCGGCGGCCGTAGACGGAGGTGCGCTGGTGGTTCAAAACATCGTCGAACTCGAGCACGTGCTTGCGGGAGTCGAAGTGGAAGCCTTCGATCTTGGTTTGCGCCGACTCGAGGGAGCGGTTGATGAGGCCGTTCTCGATGGGCTCGTCTTCGGGGATGCCGAAGCGCCCCATCATCGTCTTGATGGCGTCCGACGCGAACACGCGCATGAGGTCGTCCTCGAGCGAGACGAAGAACTGCGTCTCGCCGGGGTCCCCCTGGCGGCCGGAGCGGCCGCGGAGCTGGTTGTCGATGCGGCGCGCCTCGTGCCGCTCCGTACCGAGGACGAAGAGCCCGCCGAGCGCCTTGACCTCCTCATACTCATCCGCCGTCGCCGGATTCCCTCCGAGCTTGATGTCGACGCCCCGGCCCGCCATGTTGGTGGCGATGGTGACCGCGCCGCGGCGTCCGGCCTGAGCGATGATCTCGCCTTCCTTCTCGTGGTTCTTGGCGTTCAGCACCGCGTGCGGCACGCCCTCCTGGCGGAGGTAGGCGGAAAGGAGCTCGTTCTTCTCGATGGAGACGGTGCCGATGAGGACCGGCTGGCCCTTGCCCTGGAGATCCTTCACATGGCGCGCCACCGCCTTGAACTTGCCGGTCTCCGTCTGGAAGATGAGGTCGTTGTGGTCCTTGCGGATGGCCGGGCGGTTGGTGGGGATGGCCACCACGTCGAGGCCATAGACCTTGTAGAACTCCTCCGAGCTCGTCATAGCCGTACCCGTCATGCCGGAGAGCTTCTCGTAGAGGCGGAAGTAGTTCTGATAGGTGATCGACGCGAAGGTACGCGACTCCTTCTGCACGGAGACACCCTCCTTGGCCTCGACCGCCTGATGGAGGCCCTCCGACCAGCGGCGGCCGGGCTGGAGACGGCCGGTGAACTCGTCCACGATGACCACCTCCCCGTCCTTGACCACGTAGGCCTTGTCCCTGATGAAAAGCGCTTTAGCGCGCACCGCCGTCTCAAGGTGATGCACGAACTTCACCCCCCCTTCCGTATAGATATTGTCCACCCCGAGGAGCTTCTCCGCCTTGGAGATGCCGGTATCCGTGAGCACGATCTGGCGGCGCTTCTCGTCCACGGTGAAGTCCTCGTCCTTCTCGAGGCGCGCGGCGATGCCCGCGAAGGTATGGTAGAGCTGCTCGGAGTCCGCGGTCGGCGCGGAGATGATGAGGGGAGTGCGAGCCTCGTCGATGAGGATGGAGTCGATCTCGTCCACCACTGCGTAGTAGTGGCCCCTCTGGCGGAGCTTAGCAGCCTCATACTCCAAGTTGTCGCGGAGATAGTCGAAGCCGAACTCGCTGTTCGTGCCGTAGGTGATATCCGCCTGGTAGGCTTCCCGGCGCGTCACCGGGCGCAGGAACTCGTGCACCACGCGGAAGGAGCCTTCCGCATCGCGCTCCTTATCGAGATCGCGGTGAGAGGGATCGTAGAGGAAGGAGGAGTCGTGCGCGATCACGCCGACGGAGAGGCCCAGGAAGGAGTAGATCTGCCCCATCCACACCGCGTCGCGGCGGGAGAGGTAGTCGTTCACCGTGACCACATGCACCCCCTTCCCGACGAGCGCGTTTAGATACACCGGGAGCGTCGCCACGAGCGTCTTACCCTCGCCCGTGCGCATCTCCGCGATGCCGCGGCGATGGAGCACCTGGCCGCCCATGAGCTGAACATCGAAGTGGCGCTGGCCGAGCGTGCGCTTGCCCGCCTCGCGCACGAGCGCGAAGGCTTCCGGGAGGAGCTCCTCGAGGTCGGCTCCCCCTTCCGCCTTCACCCTGAGTTCGGCCGTCTTGTCCCGGAGCGCCCCGTCCGGGAGAGAGGCGATTTCCGCCTCCAAAGCGTTAATCCTAGCCACGGCAGGGGCTAGCGCGCTTACCTTGCGCGCATTGCCGTCGGTGAGATCCTTTAGCCAGGAAAACATTCTCCCATGCTAGCACATGAGGCCGCTCTCACCCATTCCTGAGAGGAAAGCCTCCCCAGAAAAGCAAAAATCCCCGAATCGGGGACCCTTGCTTGAAGTGGGAAACGAAGAGAGTTTTGCTCTCTTCGAGAGATTTACTTTCTCTTCTTCTTTGCGGCCTTCTTGGCCTTTTTCTTCTTTGCCATATGTGTGGTAAGAACTTTTTTTAATAAATCTTTCGTTCGCTGCCGACCTCTCGATACATCCGTAAAGTTACAAAATTTGTATTGTTGAGGATGAGGAGATTTTTAGAGCGAACGCTCTGTGCGTATTATCATACGCGCGCCTATGCACCGCAATATTTTTTCACGCGAATGTGTGGATAACTTGCGGAGTGGGAAACGCGCATAAAAAGTTTTTCTCTCGCATCACTTCGAATGTGAGATGATACGCACTTCCGGCTCAAGCTCGATGCCGCACGCCTCGCGCACACGCTCTATCACTTCTGCGGCGAGCGCGCGCACATCCTCCGCAGACGATCCCCTCTCCGCAGCGATAACGAGCGCCTGCTTCTCGAAGAGACGCGCTCCTCCCTTCGCATGCCCGCGAAGCCCGAGAACCTTGTCGAGGATCCAGCCCATGGGCACTTTGACCCCCGTCGTCTCCGGCATGTCGAATAAGGGCATTTCCGGATACCTGCTCTGCAGAGCCACGGCTTCGGCCTTGGGCAATATAGGGTTCTTGAAGAAGGAGCCGGCCGTCCCCTCCTTGGAGAGATCGGGGAATTTACCCCGGCGGATGGAGAGCACCGCTTCGCGGATCTCGGCAAGCGAGGGCGACATGCCCGCGAAACGCTCCGCGAGATCCCGATAAGAGAGGTTCGGCTTCGGCGCGGAAGAAAGCATAAAAGAGGCGGAGAGGACGACGTGCTTGCCTCCGTCGTGCTTGAAGAAGCTGTCGCGATAATCGAAGGCGCACTCCTCCCGCGAAAAGGTGCGCACCGTGCCGCTCTCGATATCAAAGACTTCCGCGCTCTCGAAGACCTCGGAGATAGCCGCGCCATAGGCGCCGATGTTCTGTACGACAGCTCCCCCTACGGAACCGGGAATACCCGAGAGGTTCTCAAGCCCCCAGAGTTCTTGCCCGACCGTAAAGGCCACCAACTCGTCCCAGGAGACGCCTGCTCCGGCGCGTACGCTACTTCCCTTCCTCTCTATGCCTCCGATCGCGATCTTGATGGCGAGGCCGCGCCAGCCGGCATCACTCACCAGCACATTGGATCCTCCGCCGAGGATGAAGAGGGGCAAGGCCTTCTCGCGCGCGAAGCGGCACGCTTCCTCCAGTTCCGAGACAGAGGAGACTTCGACGAAAAAATCGGCCGGGCCGCCGATCTGGAAGGTCGTATGGGGAGAGAGGGGGACGTCGGAGAGAAGGCGCATGGTTACGGCGAGATATGGCCCCCGGGTGCTAGCTCCAAAGAATATCTAATGTGAGTGCAGCCGGGAGCCATATCTTGGCGCAACGCCTACGTATCATAACATCCGGCTGTGCCGGACACGCAAAGGCCCGCTTTCGCGGGCCCTTACGCAGACATTCTTTTTGGGCTAACACTGTGTTAGCACTCACGCACTCAGTGTAGCAAAAATCAGGCTCCCGTCAACCTACTTGCATTCCCTCCCCGCCTGGATCTCCGTGATGTAGTAATTCGCCTGGTCCTTGTAGGAAGGCGCGATCTCTATGAGCTTGCGGAGCGCCGCGATGGCGTTCGCTCCCTGGGAGGCCTGGCAGTAGGCGGCCGCGAGCGTGAGGTAGCCCTGCGCGTCGGGGTTCCGCTCGATGCGGAGCCTCACGAGCTCGAGCATCTTCCCGTACTGCTTGGTATCCCCGTAGGCCTTGATGAGGCGGTCGTCGGCAACGAGCGCCGTGCCGAAGCCCTCGTTCAAGAGCGCGGTCGCACTCGCATTGTCACCCGCGTAGATGAGCCCCATGGCGTAGATGATGCGCGCGTCGCGGAAGCCGGGATTCAGCTCGAAGGCTTCCCTGAAGGCGGCGACCGCTTTCGGGAAATCGCGGGCATTGAGATGATTCGAGCCGATCTCGAAGAGGATGGTCTGCTTCCGCGGGGAGAGCGCGTGGGCGCGTTCGAGGTACGGCGCGGCTTCCGCATGGAGGCCGTAATTGTTGAGGAGGGCGCCGAGGAAGAGCGGATGCCGGGCGTCATTCGGCGCCTCGTCGATCATCTTCACATACTCCGAGCGGGAGAGCTCGAAGAACTCCTGCTTGACCGGGAGCGCGATATTCGCGTTCCGGAGCGCGGTCGTCCCCTGGGAGAGCTGCTCGCGGATCTCCTGGTCCCCGAGGGAGCCGTACGCGAGCGCCTTCTTGAAGTAGCCGAGGTTCACCGCCGCATCCCCTTGGGAGGAGATAGCTTTGATGAGGTAGTTCGAAGCGAGGATCGGCCGCACGTTGAAGAAATAGAGGGAGGAGAGGGTCGCGAGCGCGATCACCGTGACCGCGACCTGGAAGCGATAGCCCGTCTCGGGGGCCGCCGCATGAGCGGAGGATGCCGGGCGGCTCCGTCCGTGGAAGTACGCGAGGAAGGCGACGAAGTAGAGGTAGCTCACCAGGTTGTCGAAGACGAAGAGGTTGTGCACGAAGTACGCGGCGAGCATCCCCGCGAGCACGGCGCGCTCCGTGAACGGGATATCCATCCGCCGGAAGAGGACGTAGAGCGCCGCGGCGAAGAGCGCGAGGTAGCCGAGGAGGCCTAGGATTCCGCCCGCGATGAGCCAGTCGAAGAAGACGTTGTGGGTGCGGTCGAACCACTGCTCCTGGTCGTACATCTTGGGGTCGTAGTACTTGTTGAAGACGTAATTGAAATTCTCCTGGCCCCAGCCGAACACGGGGTTCTCCTTGAAGCCCTGGAAGGCCATGTTCCACACCAGGAAGCGCGCCTTCACCGTGCCCTCGGTGAGGGAGATCGTGGCGAAGCGCGAGAGCACCGTACTTTCCCTCACGAGCGCCGTATCCTTGAAGAGGAAGAAGGCGCCGACGAGCACCAGGATGGCGGCGATAGCGCCGATAGCGACGCGGCGGAGGATGCGGTTCTCCCGCTCGAAGAGGGCGATGAGGAGGCCGGTGAGGCCTATGCCGGCGATGAGCCCGAGCATGGAGCCGCGCGTCCCGGTGTTGTAGAGCACGAAGAGGTTGAGGAGCGCCGCCGCGCCGTACGCGTAGCGGAGGAGGGGCGCACCGCGGTGCCGCAGGAAGAGGAAGGCGGCGATGAAGATGTGGAAGAGCGCATAGACCGCGAAGTAGGTGGCGTTCCCGAAGGTGCCGTCGAGGCGGTCGGCGCTCTGGCTGATATCAGCCTTGCCGAAGTACTGGAGGAGCGCATAGCCCCCCATGGCGACGTTCGCGGCGAGCGACGTCTGGAACCAGCGCTCCCAGAGGGCCTCGCGATTCAGGACCGCAGAGAGCACCAGGAAGTAGGCGCCGAGGTGGAGCAGGGTGATGTAGCCTTCCATGCGCTCGAAGTTGCTCCAGAAGCTCTTGAAGGGATTCTCCGCGAGGACGGTAGAGATCCCCATAGTCACAAGGAAGGCGGCGAAGGCGGCCGAGATCGCGGAGAGGCGCGGACGGTAGGAGGCGTCGCGGAGGGCGAGGATCGCCCAGAGCGCGAGCATGATCTCGACGAGAGCGCGGAAGGCGAAGTTCTTGCCGGTGATGAACGGGAAGAAGAGCGAGGGGGTGACGATGAAGGAGAGGAAGGGCACCGCGAAGATGCCGGTGAGGAGGGCGTAGCGAAGGTAGCGATTCATACTACTAAAAGTGAAGAATTAAGGCCGCGCTTACGCCAGCCACTATACCAAGCGCGCAAATCTAAGACAATCAAAGCAGGGATTCCGCTTCCCGGATGACCATCTCCGGCAGAATGGCCTCCGCCTGGCGGCGGGCTTCCCCCCAATCGAAGACGGACGCATTCATGATATGGAGCATCGGCTTCTCGCGCTCGGGCACTACCACCCGGTGCTTCCCCCCTCGCGGCGGCTGTTCGTTCTCGTCCATAGGACCCACGATATCGACAGTAGGGATACCGAAGGCTTCGGCGATATAAATGGGTCCAGTATCCACGCTGATAAAAAGGGAGAGTTTCCGGATGACCGCCTTCAGTTCTTCCACTGAAAGCTTCCCAGCAAGGTCCGCGACAGGAAGCTCGGGAGAAAGAGCACTACGCATGGCTTCCGTCTCAAGGTCGGCCATCTTCCCGTCGAGAATGACGATGCGCGCTCCCCTGCGCTTACCCAGCGTGTTCGCAACACGGGCGAACTTCTCCCCTCCCCAGCGCTTCACTTTGTTGCCCACAGAAGGCGCGAGCCCGATAAGCCGCTCCCCTTCGCGTACACCCGCATGAAAGAGCTTCTCTTCCGCAGAAGCTACTGCCTCCGGAGCGACAACGAGTTCCTTGCGGGTATCCCCCGTATGAATACCCAAGGGCTCGAGCAGACGGAGATATTCCCGTGGAGCGTACGCGCCCATGGCGTGCGGCATAGTACGGACAAAACGGGTCATGAGAAGATAGGTTTTCGTCTCGTAAGGAGACCATCCGTTCGTAATACGCGGAGCGACAACAACCGGGACCCGGGCAAGGAGTAGTGCGAGCAGAGCTTCCGTGTCCGGTCCAGTGACGAGAGCCGTATCGAAATTCCCCTCTCTCGCGCGCCGCGCGAAGGTAAGTACGCTCCCCGGACGCACGATGTACTCATCAAGACGAGGGTTCCCGGCAAGTATGTCGCCGTTCAGCTTATCCCCCATCACCGCGAGGTGACTCCCAGGAAGACCCTGCTTGAGCGCGCGCAGCAAGGGCGTCGTGCAGATCATGTCTCCCATCTTGCCTCCTTGCACCACCAAGACGCGCTGAGGTACACCGATTGCTTTGCTACGGAACAGATAGGCCGCGCTCGCGGCGAGCGCGAGGAGGGCGTTCTTCAGCATCAAAGCGGGATTCATACAAAGACAGACATCAGTTTAGCGTCACCTTGTAGAGCTTGGCCCAGACCTGGAAGGTGAGCACTGCCCAGAGCTGATTGAGGTGGTAGGCCTCCCC
The DNA here is from genome assembly GCA_035628455.1 of Minisyncoccota bacterium. Lineage (GTDB taxonomy): Bacteria > Patescibacteriota > Minisyncoccia > Phycocordibacterales > JAKFXT01 > JAIOOV01. The sequence goes on along the minus strand of DASPJT010000055.1, from coordinate 14,716 downwards.
CGTCACATGTTCGTCGAGCATGCGGGAGATCTCCGGCCAGTTGAAGAGAGAAGCGGTGGGCGGATAGTACGCTTCGCTCAGGACTTCGCGGGCGAAAGACTTGAAAGGTTCGCGGCGGAGCCACTTCGCTCCCGGAGAGAACCAGCCGCGCTTCGGCTGATCGAAGAGATACCCCGGCAGGCGCGTGCGGAACGCGTCCTTGAAGGCGATCTTGGTGGCGCCGAGGCTCACCTTCTCGGAGAGCGGCATGTGGGCGGAGAGCTCGATCATATCCCTATCAAGGAGGGGCGGGCGGGTCTCCACCCCCGCGGACATGGACATGCTGTCGGACATGGCGAGGGCTTCGTCCACGAGCCAGGTCTTGCGGTCGGCTTCCATGAAGGCGTCCTCGAACTCCGCGGCGCCGTGCGAGAGATGCGGAGCGAAGACCTCTCCGACCGAAAGATCAACGTCTGGAGAAAGGAACCTCCGAACAGCCTTCTCCTTCTCGGCCATGAAGAATTCCATGCGCTGAGCACCTGCAGGAACGGCGAGCTTGGCGAAGGTCGGATGCACGGAAAGGAGGGACCGGAGGAAGCCCGGCACGTACCACTGGTAGAGGCTCGCCGCGCGGGAGAGGCGGTAGCGCTCGTAGCCGCCGAAGAGCTCGTCTCCGCCGTCTCCGCCGAGGACGACGGTGGCTTTGTCCTTGGTGAAGCGGGCGAGGGCGAACATCGGGAGGATGGTGGCGTTCGCGATCGGCTGGCCGAGATGCCGGATTGCCGGCTCTAAAAGCGCGACGGCGTCTTCCGCAGAGAGCAACACCTCGTGGTGATTCGTGCCGTAGTGCGCCGCGGTGCGCCGCGCGAGCTCGAAATCCGCATTGAACTTCTCGGCCTGCTCCTCCGGGGCGAGCGCGAAGCCTACGGAGAACGTATCGATGCCCGGCCGGATGCGGGAAGCCGCATCGAGGACCGCGCTCGAATCGATGCCGCCGGAGAGATAGATGCCGAGAGGGCGGTCGGAGACGAGCTGGGACGCGACCGATCTGTCTACCTGCTCCGCGAGGCGCTTCCGCCACTCCGCAGAAGAGAGCTTCTCCGTCTCAACACCATTGTGCGCATCCCAGTAGCTCTCTATCGAGAGCCTGCCCTCCTTGAACACGCCATAGGAAGCTGCGGGGAGCTTGCGGATACCCTCGAACATCGTCGCGGGTCCCGGCGCATAGAGGAGGCGCAGGTAGCGCCCGAAGGATCCCCTGTCGAGCCTCCGCGGAATATCGTGCTCGAGGATGCCCTGGATCTCCGAGGAGAAAATGAGGCCCTGCGGCGTCTCCGCATAGTAGAGGGGCTTGATGCCCGCGTGGTCGCGCGCGAGGAAAAGCTCTTTCTGCTCCCTGTCCCAGATGGCGAAGGCGAACATACCGTTTAAGCGCTTCACCGCCTCCCTGCCCCAGCGGGCGTAGGCGGCGAGGATGACCTCGGTATCCCCTTCCGAGCGGAAGGGATACTCGGAGAGTTCCGCTTTCAGTTCCTTGAAGTTGTAAATCTGCCCGTTGAAGACGAGCGTGTAGCGGCCGCTCGCATCCGTCATGGGCTGCGCCGAGCGCTCCGAGAGGTCGATGATGGCGAGCCGGTTATGCCCGAAGGAGATGCCGGCCGCAGTGAAGCAGTCGGTCGCGTCCGGGCCGCGATGCGCCGTCGCGGCGTTCATGCGCTCCGCGAGCGAAGCATCCTCCCAGGTGAATCCGTTGATGGCGCACATGGCTATTTAATGCCCGTAAATACGTACGCGAGCACGAAGCGTTCGCTAAAAGGAAAGCGGTGCCCGAAGAAGCGCAGGAGGAGGCTGTCCTTGGCATACGCAAGCATAAAAGAGCAGAGCTTCACGACAGCCGGCAGGAACATCTCCGTCTGGCTGTAGCCCGCGAGGAAGGGACCGAAGGATGCCGGCAGGATCTCGATCTCCCGGAAGCCGGCCTTCTCCAAGAGGCGCTCAAGCCTCTCTCCGGTGAAGCGCTGGAAGTCATGCGGATCCGGATGCACGTTCACCAGGAAGGGCACGCTCCCGAGGAGGCGGCCTCCCGGCTTCAGGACGCGGCGCATCTCGTCCACGACCTTCTCGTAGCGCTCCACGTGCTCCAGGAGATTGAAGCAGAGGACGGCATCGAATTCCCCGTCCGGAGCGGGAAGCGGCGAGTTCTCGAGGTCGACGACGTAGTCGGGCTCCACATCCCCGCGCAGATTCGCGGTCTTCACTTCAGTCCCCGGAGAAAGGGTCAGGTAGCGGTAGTGGCTCTCCTTGCGCGTGCCGCCGACATCGAGGACGGCGCCCTCCAAGGTGAAGCGGGAGAGGAGGAAATTAGTGAGCGTCCGCGATACGGATTTGCCGCGAGAAACTTCCTTGAGGAGGGCGGAGAAGCGGCTCATGAAAGCAATTTTACTATGCGCGGGATGAGCTGGGTCACGCTATGCTCGCGCTCCACGGAGCCGCGCAGGTGGCTGCCGCGGCTCTGGCCGTTGTCGCCGAGCGCCAGGAGCTCGATCTTCCCGGCGAGCTCGCGGTGCCCCCCTTGCGGGAAGAAGTAGGTCTCGTCGAGCACGCCGCGGAAGCTTTCGTTCGAAGTGAGCACGGGAGTGTTGCAGGCCATGGCCTCGAGCACCGTCTTGTCGAGCGAGCCGGTCTGGCTCGTGTTCACGAATACGTCCGCCGCCTGGTAGTACTTCACGATGTCCTGGTAGCCGACGCCGCCGACGAAGCGCACGAGCTGCTTGAGGTCCTCCCGCGCGATGTAGCCCTTGAGCTCGGCGAAATACTCCTTGTCCGCCTCCGTGACTGGGAGGCCTACCACCATGAGAGTCACCGGCAAGGTCGCGCGCCCCCGCAGCTCCTGGATGGCGCGGATGAGGGTCATGATGTCCTTCACCGGCGCGATGCGGCTCACCGAGAGCACCCGGAACTGCCGCTCCGGAGGAGTCTCCATGCTCTTCTTCTCCGCAGGCTTGAAATATTCCGTGTCGATGCCGTGCCCGAGGACGTGCACCTTCGGAGAAGAGAGGCGGAAGCTCTCCGCCGAGCCCGTGAACACGAGATTGGTGAGCGCGAGCGCGAGGCGGAGGCGCCAGTTGACCGCCTTGTGCATGTACCAGAGGGCGACCCTCTTCCCCATCAGTTTCCAGAGGAGGCCGCCGAGGATGACGTACTCCGGGTTCATGTGCACGAAGACGGCGTCGTAATTATGCCGCTCCGCGATGATGTATTTGTAGAAGCGGAAGAGCCGGACCGGGCGCCAGTTCTTCTTCTCCTTCCCGAGGGAGAGGACTTTCACGTTCTTGGGGAGGGACGATTTGCCTTTCTCGAGGCAGATCACGGTGACCTGGGTTACGGAGCGGGAGAACTCCTCGAGCCAGCGGTGGAAGAAGCCGAGGTTCGAATCCTCTATGTCGACCTTCTGAGTGAGTATGAGCAACTTCATGCTATAGGTATACGCCTAAACGCTTTTCGCACAAGCCTTCTCCCAGAGCCCCACGATCCGCTCCGCATAGGCTTCCGGCGAGAGCGCCATATGCTCCCGTACGGCCTCCGCTGCCCGCTCCGCCTTCTCCCGCATGAACTGCGGGTTCTCGAGCGCCGTCTGCCAGGCCCGGGCGAACGCGGGGGTATCCCCGGGCGCCACTATGGCCGCATTCTCCTCCGTGATCACCTCCCCCACGATGCCGACGTCCGTAGTGAGGATGGGGCAGCCCGCCTGCGCCGCTTCGACCAGGGTGAGGCCGTACCCTTCATACAGGGAATTCTGCACGAAGAGATCCGCTTCCGCGAGATATGGCAGAGGATCCTGCCAGCCGTCGAAGATGACATTCTTGTCGATGCCGAGCTCTAGGGTATGAGCCACGAGCGCCCCGCGCTCCCGCCCGTCCCCGAGGATCATGAGGGCCGCGTCTTTCTCCGTGCGGACTACCGCGGCGAACGCCTCGAGGAGAGCACCGACATTCTTCTCCGATTCGAGGCGCGAGACAGCCACGGAGAAAGAGGAGAACTGAGGGAAACGCTCCTTGAGGCGGACCGGAGAAGCGGGCGCCTCGCGCGGAGAGTTCAGGATGGGGAGGACGGTGATCCTTTGAGCGGGAATGCGGTAGCGCTCCACGAGGCTCCTCTTGATGCGTTCCGAGACGACGCGCACGGCGCGAGCGCGCGGCAGGATGAACCCCGCAAGCGCCACCCGCATGCGGTTGAGGAAAGAGTGCCGGGAAAAGAAGGGGCTGAGAAAATCGGTATGCACCTGCACCTCAAGCGGCACCGAAAGAAGGAGGGAAAGTACCGCACCGGCAAAGCCGGTCTCGAAAGGGTCCTGCGCGGTTATGAGCGAGAAGCCTTCGCGGCGGAGGGCGAACCCGGCGCGGATGAGAGCGAGCGGGCGCAGTACGCGAGGCGAGGGCGGCACCGCGATCAGAGTCACCTCTCGAGACAGAGAAACTTCTCTCCGTTCAGAGAGCGCTCCGGAAGAAACGAGGACGGTGATCCCGTCGGTGAGCGCGCCATACGCGCAGAGGCGCAGAGAGACGGCGCTTCCCTCTTCGAGTATCCGCGGATCGGTGGAGAGCATCAGTATCTTCATATATCTCTATAACGTCTTCAGTTCTGCGGCGAGTGCGTCCACAAGCTCCCGCTCGTCGAACGCTGTGAGGCGCTCCGTAGCGTTCTCCGCAAGGCGCTTCGCGAGCGCCTTGTCTTTCAGGACTTCCTTGACGGCCTCGAGGAGCGCAATGCGATCGTCGTAAGGCACGAGAAGTCCACTCTCGCGGTGAGTGATGAGCTCGGGATTCCCGCCGACGTTCGTGGTCACGATGGGCGTGCCGACGGACATGACTTCGACGAGCTGGTGCGAGAACCCCTCGTAGGAGGTATTGAGGACGAAGAGGTCCGCGGCGCGGACGTAATTGAATGCCACGTGCTGCGGGAGGCGCCCGAGCAGGGAGACCTTGTCGCCGAGACGGGCGGCCTGGATCTTCTTGTCGAGCGCCGAGCGCTCCGGACCGTCCCCGATGATGAGAAGCCGGATATCCGGGAAGAAGCGCTCGAGCGCAGGCATGAGTTCGATGAGCGTGCCGAAACCCTTCCAGGGAACGAGCCTCCCTACGGAGACGAGGACCGTGCCCTCAAGGCCGAGCCGCTCGCGGAGGACCGGCTTCTCTTCGATATCGCTCGGAAGCGCATAGGAGTTGTATATGACCGCGATACGGGAAGGGGCGACGCCCCAGGTCTCGACGATCCTCTTGAGGTACCCGCTCGGCACGATGACGCGGTGCGCCCCCCGCACCACCAGCATCTGCAGCATTCGCAGGAAGATGAGGTAGGGATTCCAGCGCCAGGAGAAGACGGGGAACGCATCCAGGGTCCCGCTGACCTTGAATCTCTGGACGCCCTGCTCCCAGACATGGTCGCCGGGGACCCGCACGAAAAATCTCCTGCGGAGGAAGAGATTCGCGAAATATGCCGGCCAGCCTACGCTCATGGTGTCCTGGGCGTAGATGATATCCGCCGAGAATCCTGTCACGAGGAGGTAGAAGAAGTAGATGATATGCCGGATGACCGGAGGATAGTGCCGCACGCGGCCGAAGGACGCGACGGATACGGCGATCCCCCTTTTGGGGAGCTCCCGGAGGAGCATCGCGCTGTAGGTAGCGGGCCCGCCGATATCGGGAGGAAAGAGTCCGGTCGCGATGAGCACCCGCATGATGTTCTGATTATGCCACGCTTACGACAATTTGTCGAAGATCTCCTTCATCCTCCCCGCGATGAGGTTCCAGTCGTAGCTCTCCGCAGCCCGGAGCGCATTCGCTCTGATGCGCTCCGTCATTGCCGCATCCTCTGCGTAGAGGCGCACCGCGCGCACGATGCTCGGAACGTCCTTCCTCTCTACCGCTCTTCCGGTCGGCTCTTTGCCGGGATCCAGTTCCGGGTCATGGAGAAAATCGGAAATCCCTCCTACCTGAGTGGCAATAATAGGAACTCCCGCAGCCATCGCCTCGAGGAAGGAGATGCCGAGTCCCTCCGAGAGCGAAGGGCGGATGAAGACGCTACCCAGCTTCAAGAACGGAGCGACATCCTTGTGCGCGAGGGCGCCGACGAACCTGACGCGCTCCTCCACTCCGAGGGAGCGGGCCAGATCTTCGAGCTCCGCGCGGAGAGGGCCGTCGCCCGCGATAAGGAAGGTCGCCTCCGGGAGTTCCGGCATCGCGCGGATAACATACTCGATGCCGTTCTTGGGAACGAGGCGCGAGGTGGTCACCAAGATAGTGCCTGTTTCCGACAGCTTCAGGAACGCTCGAAGATCCGCGACTTCTTTCGTATCCACCTCGGCGAGAGCACGTAGATCCACGCCATTCGGAACGACTATAGGCTCTCCTTTGAAACCGAGAGACTTGGCGAGTCCCGCGAGATAGCGCGAGATCGCCTGCACGGAAGTCGCTTCCTTGAAGGCGAGGCGGATGAGCCAGACGAAGGGGCGGATGCGCGCGCGCTTGAAGAGGTGCTCCACACTGTCTCCGTCCTGGAGGGTGATGAGGAGAGGGATGCGGAAGAGGAAGGCAGCGATCGCGGCGCCGATGGCGTTGTAGGACATGACGGCCCAGAGGAAGGCCGGCCGCTCCTTATAGATAAGAAAACAAGCTTTGAGGAACGAGAGGGGCGGATAGAGCACCTTGGAGAGGTACCAGGGAAAGCGCATGAGATCTGAGGCCGATGGCGCGCGCTTCCCGAAGCCGACGCGGTGGATGCGCACGTTCCCCTTCTCTTCGAAGCGCGGAGAGTTCCCGTCGAGGCGGGCGGTGATGAGATCGAAGTGATGCTCGGGGAGCCTCCGGGTGATCTCGCGGATAGCGACCTCCGCCCCGCCCCAGAAGGGATCGTAGGAAAGGGAGAAGACGATGATGCGGCGGGAATCAGGAGCGGACATAGGTAAAAGTAAACCCTGAGAGGGGCGATTAGTACAGCTAGGACGAATCCTCGACTATTTCAATATCCCCTCCGGCGAAGCGCCCGAGCCAGAGGACGCCGAAGATAGCGGCGCTGAGGAGCGCGGCGAGGAGGTAGAACCATTTATATTCCCCGAGATGCGAAGAAGCTACGGCCGCAGTCGGAAGGCTCGCGGGCACGGCGGCTACCGCCGCGGGCTGCCTTTCCGGGACACTGATCCGGGTCGGGATCGCGTGAGGAGCGCTCTCTTCCGAGCGAGGAGTGGAAACGACCGGAACCGCGAGTGGAGCGGCAACTGACGAAGGTGCTGCTGCAATAGGAACGGCTCCGCTCCGAAGAGCGAGCGTACCGTTCGGGTAGCGGAGCTCCGCGGACGGAGCATAGGAGAGCAGGGTGACGCTCTCCGGGAAGCGCACGCTCTTCTTCCCGAGGAGGAAGGTGTCTTTCGGCAGGATGTAGGAGCGGCCTCCGGAGAGGAGCTGCCAATAGGAGAGGTTGGCCTCCTCCGCTCCCCTGTTCTCGATCTCCAGGAATCCTCCGAGAGAATCGACCCCGCTCCGGAGAGCGAGATCCGCCGGCAGGACGGTGACCACGAGCTTGTCGGAATTCGAGAATTCGCCGGAAGAGACGTCGAGCGTCGCGAGGTAGGATCCCGGATAGCGGTAGCTATGGAGCACGTTCTTCCCTTCTCCGAAAGCGCCGTCGCCGAAATTCCAGAGGTACCGCGCGTTTTGAAGCGGCTTCTTGTCTATCCCGAGCGCCTCTCCCCTGAACTCCGCCGGAGTGCCCGCGGTTACCTGCCGGTCCTCTCCGGCATGGGCATGGATCTGAGGCGCCACCGGCCACTTGGAAGAGCTGCCGGAAGGCGCGGGAGGAGCCGAAACGGAACTCTCTGAGGAAGAAGCGGTTCCCTCCGAAGAAGGCGGCTCTTCGGAGGGAGGAGCGGTGCCCGCTCCCGCTACGGACCCTGGAGTGGGTGCCGCAGCAGCCCAGGCGCTGCCCGTCTTCTGGAGGCTCTTGCCGTCCCCCGCCGCTCCCATGTCCGAGGAGTAGGTGAATTGATCGATGTCGATGAGCGCTCCGTCCTTAAGGGTCAGCGTCTCTCCCGCATTGCTGAGCGAGAAGGAACTATCGAAGAGAGTGCCTGAAAAGGAAGGGTGGTCAGCGAGGAATTTGGACGGGTTGTCCGCGATCACCGCGACACCGCCGGGAGGAAGCACCGCATTCCCTTGCGAGAGGGTGAGGGTGTGGTTCGAGTCGCCTTCGCGGAAGCGATAGCCGGAGACGTCCACGGAGGCGGAGCCGTCATTCCTTATCTCCACCCACTCCCGTCCGCTGTCACTACCCGTCTCGAGGTCGTACATCACTTCGGTGAAGGTCACCTCTGCGGAGGCGGCGAGAGGAAGCGCTATGGCGGCGACAGCTAGGATTCGCGTGAGCATAATCTGCCCGCACTCGAAGCTATTCGAGCAGGCGTCTCAGTTCGTCTTCGGGGACTTCGCGGGGAGAGTGGGGAGCCTGGGGAGGAGAAGACGGGCGTTCCGGCCGGGACTCGGGAGCGGGGCGTTCCGCTTCAGGGCGAGGTTTCTCGGGTTCCCGGGGAGGAGGCGGTGGTGGAGCCGCAGGCTTCGCGGCAGGAGGTTTCGCCGCATTCTGTTTTTTGAACGCTTCCTGAAGGGCCGCTTGGAGAAGCTCCTTGTTAGCGGTCTTCCCGCCCCGCACTTCGCCCTTCATAGGCGGCTTCTGCGGAGGACGCGGAGGCAGAGGAGGCGCCTCTCGGTGAACAGGGCGCGGGGGTTTCTCTTCTATGGAAATCTGAGGCTTGGGCTCGCGCGGAGGAGGCGGGACAGGGCGTTCCGCCTTCGGCGCTTCCCTCTCACGCAGAACCGGAGGCTGCGGAGGCCTAGGAATAGTCTCCGGCGGAGCCTTGGGGAGGGGAGGGATAGAGGAGATATCTTCCTTGACCACGGCCGCGAGCGCGGCCCGGAGGCCGGTGAGATGCTGTTTGGATTCGAAATTCTCCCGCCCCGCCTCGCGTGGACGCGGAGCGCGCGGCTCCTCGGCCGCACGCATCGGCCTCTCCGGCGGAGAGTCGCCGAAGCGGGAAGTAGTCGAAGAAGAAGGCGTCGGACGCGGCATAGCCGGAGAGGCAGTCCCCTCTTTCGGCTTCAGGCTCGCGGAGACGGCGGAAGACTGCGTCTGCTCCGCGACGCTCGCCTCCACCTGCGCGCGCGGCCTGCCGTAGACCATGCGCGAGTTCGCGATGACCGTGTCTCGGAAAGAGAGTGGCGGCGGCGGGATCGGCGGCATGGTGGTCGCGGAGAAGGGCGTCGAGCTGACCCCGTCGATCATGAGCTTGAGGTAGATCTGGCGGATGCCTAAGTTCACGATGTCCTCCGCCATGAACTGCGGCGCGAACTCCTTCTCGAAGAGCTCGGCGTCGATCGCTCCCACGCGGAAGGCGATGAGGGTGCCTACGTTGCCGATGACCGCCGCGCGCACCTCTTCCGACATCTGCTCCACGTACTGGTGCGCGATGGTGAGGTTGAGCTTGTACTTGCGCGCCTCCGAGAGGATATCCGCGAAGCTCTCGTTCGCGAAAGACTGGAACTCGTCCACGTAGAGGTAGAAGTTGGGCAGCTTGGCGAGCTTCTCCGCCGGCACGTCCGCGCGGGACATGGCCGCGAGGTAGATCTTGGTGATGAGCATGCTGCCGAGGAGGTTCGCGTTGCTCTCGCCCACCTTGCCCTTGGAGAGGTTCACGATGAGGATCTTCTTCTCGTCCATCATCTTCCGGATGTCGAAGGTGGACTTCACCTGCCCCACGATGTTGCGAATCAGGGGATTCGAGGTGAACTGGCCCACCTTGTTCTGGATGGCGGGCGTCGCCTCCGCAGCGAACTTGTCAGTGTACTTGGCGAACTCGTCCACCCAGAAGCTCTTGGTGCCGGGATCCTTGACCGACTCCACCACCTTGGCGCGGTAGGCCTTGTCGGTGAGCATCTTGTTGATGCCCATCATGGTCGCGCCCGGATACTCGAGCAGGGCGAGCACGGTGTTCTGGAGGATGTACTCCATGCGCGCGGACCAGGCGTCCTCCCAGATCTTGTGGAAGGCGCTCATGAGGCCGGAGACCACCAGATGGCGGCGGTCGACGCCGATATCCTCGATGACGTTGAAGCCGATCGGATACTCCATGTCGAAGGGCGCGAAGTAGAGCACGTCCTTCACGCGTTCTTCCGGGATGTAGTCGAGGAGCTTCTCGGCGGTGCCGCCGTGCGGGTCGATGAAGGCGAGGCCATCCCCGTTCTGGATGTCCTGGATCGCCATGTTCTCGAGGAGGGTGGACTTGCCCATGCCCGTCTTGCCGATGACGTAGACGTGCTTGGTCCGATCCTGCGCCTTGATGCCGAAGGGCACCTTCTTATTGCGCGTATCGGTCAGGGCGAAATAGGTGATGCGATTGTCGTCCATGGAAAGAAAGTCCTTATCAGTATATCAAAAATAACGCGGGGCCCCACCTTGCGGCGGAGCCCCGTCAGCGCCAGGTCTCACACCTGGAAATGAACCTGTTTTTCGCCGAGGACGACCCCGGCATCAGCAGGATCGACACGAGCATCCGCCTTCGCGCGCCGCGTGGCCAGCGTCTTCTCCTTCCGGTCGATAAGCCGCTGGATCAGCACCGCGTAGCGGAACCTCTTCCTCACTTTGCGCGGCTGAAGCGTCTTGGCGAGATACCTGACGTTTTTCCGGAAAGAACCCCGCTGACCTCGGGCGAGGGAGTCCAGCAAGGACTCAAGTTCGCCGATAGCCATCTTCTGAAGCTGCTTGTAAGGCATCGGCGCAGTTTCAGTCATACTCTCCTCCTTCATAAGGGCGGTGGAAGATCGGGGACGCGAGCGGCCGATTGCGGAGCATTGAGCGGACGAGCCGCCTCCACAGCGCGCCAAGCTCGTATCGCCCGGCTATGAACCGGATCAGTCGGCACGAACGTCCCGGCCATGATCTCCGTGATGGTCTCCCGCGGGAGATTGCGGATGGCTTCCTGCCATTCCCGCTCAAGATCGCCCAGAGGTTGCGCTGTATTCATGGGACACCTCCTCTGCCGGAACCTTAGCTTTCTTCCCTTCTCTTTTCAAGCACTACTCTTTCTTCAAAACCTGCCGCAGGCTCGTATATTTGTTCGCCGCATCCCAGAAGAGCCAGGAAGTAAGTCCCGCGTCGTAGGTCGCCTTGATCTGCTCCTCTACCATCGCCGGCGTGTAGGGCACCGGATAATCGAAGCTCTGGAGCCAGGGGCGCATCTTCTTCCGGTCATACGCGGGCTTCGCGTAGAGCTGCGGCGAGGTGGAAGCGATCGGCGTATGGGTGAGCGCCGCCACGATGGTGGTGGTCGCCGCTGCGCGGTCTGCTGCCCTCTTCATGGAAAACTGCACGATGTTGTAGGCGTTCGCATTCACGTTCTTGTAGCCGTTGAAGCCGGGAGGGTAGTGCGAGGGATAGACCATCGGATAGATGTAGTCGAAATACGGCAGGGCGCGCTCGAGGACCTGGCCGATATTGAGATCGTCCACGTTGGTCGCCGTCATGCCGAAGAGGTCCGCGGAGAGCACCGCGCCCGTGGGCCGCAGGGCGTCGGAGAGGTATTTGAAAAATTCCTCGAGCATCACAACCTTGCTCTTGCCCCTACTCCAGGTGTAATCCGCTTCCGCCATGGGGCCGTCGGAGGGGTAGCGCACGTAGTCAAAGTTGAGCTCGTCGAAGCCGAGCTCGTAGGAGATCTTGCCGAGCTCGACGACGTGATCCCAATACGGCTTCGCGCCCACATCCACGAAGGCGAGCCCCTTGTTGTCCTTCCAGACCCCCCCGCTCTTCCGCTGGACTGCCTGCTCCGGGTGTTGCTTTGTGTAGTAGGGATTCTGGAAGACGGTGATGCGCCCGATGACGAAGATGCCCTTCTCGTGGAGGGTGGCGATGAACTCCTTCATGTCCTTGGCGCCGCAGGCGTCCGACACGGAATCCTTGAGGAGCGGGTTGTCCGTCGGGAAGGAGATCTTGCCGGTGAAGTCGCGGATATCGATGATGATGGCGTTCAGCTCCGTGTCCTCGACGAGCTTCACCAGATTATTACGGATCGACGGCGTGCCGGAGACGCACTGGCTCATATAGATAGCCTTGAGAGGCTCCGGGGAGGGAAGATGTTTCGCAGGAGGCGGCTTCGGCGGAGTCGACGTCGCAACGGTCTCCGCCACCTGGACGGCGGCGGCTTCGTAGCTAATGGGAGTGAGGTACGGGAAGGCAGAGATGCCCGCGAGGAGTAGGAGAGCGGGCAAGGCGATGAACGGGAGGAGCTTCATCGCTATTCCTGGGTCGGAGCCGAGGGAGCGCTCTGTCCCTCAGAGAAATCCTTGCGCGAGCGGCGCACGACGATGGGCTTCCCCGGCGCATGCTTCTTCTTGGCGACGCCGGAATAGTAGCTTGCGCCGGCGATGGCTCCGCCGAGGATGAAATAGAGAGGCGTCTTCCAGGAACCGGGAAGGCCCAGGAAGGGCATCACGGCAACGAGGACGCCGAGGGTGGTGACGAGCTGGCGATACATGAAAAAGATTATACGGCAGGCCTCTCGCGAGCGCTAGTTCCGGCCGCTCACCATGAGCACGAATTCCCCTCTCACCTTCTCCGGATTGGCCTCGAAATAGGCGCGCACTCCCTGCGGCGAATCAGAGACGACCTCCTCATAGATCTTGGAGATCTCGCGGGAGACAACGAGGGTGCGGGAGGAATCGAGTTTCTCCGCAAGCGCTTCGAGCGTCTTCAGGAGACGGTGCGGCGATTCGTAAAAGACGACGGTACGGGATGACCCGGCTATCTCCTCGAAGAGGGACTGCCTCCCCTTCTTGTGCGGCAGGAATCCGAGAAAAAGAAAGTCCGAGGAAGGAAGGCCAGAGACGGAGAGGGCCGCGGTGAGCGCGGAAGGGCCGGGGACAGCGATAATGGAGACTTCCGCGCCGAGCGCGCTACGGACAGCGGATACGAGCTTCGCTCCCGGATCCGAAATCGCCGGAGTGCCGGCGTCCGAGACGAGCGCGAGATCCTTCCCCTCCCGGAGGAGCGCGATTATCCGCTCCTCCTTCCCCTCGTCAGAGTTCGCATGGTAGGAGAGCGTCGGCGTATGGATATCGTAATGGGAGAGGAGCTTCCTCGTGAGGCGCGTGTCCTCGCAGAGCACCGTGCTCACCTCCTTCAGGATGCGGAGCGCCCGCGGAGAGATATCCTCCAGGTTCCCGATCGGGGTTGCGACGACGTAGAGAGTAGCCATATTTATAAGAGGAGGGCCTCCCCCACCTTATGCGCCTCGCCGGCACCGAGCGTGAGCAGGAGGTCCCCCGGACCGAGCGTGCTTTTCAGATACCCTTCTGCGTCTTCGAAGGAAAGAGGGGAGACCTTCCTTCCCTGCTTCCCTATCTCCTCCGCGAGCTTCTCGGAGGAGATGGTGCCGTCGTCCTCCTCCCGCGCCGCGTAGATGGGGAGCACGATGACTTCGTCCGCATCCCCGAAGCTTCCGGCGAATTCAGGCAGGAGGAGCCGCGTACGGCTGTAGAGGTGCGGCTGGAAGACCGCCACGATCCGACGGTCCGGGAAGCGCTCCCGCGTCCCCTCGAGCGCTGCCCGCACCTTCTCTGGATTGTGCGCGTAGTCGTCATAGACGAATGTCCCGGCCTTGGTCTCGCCCTTGAATTCGAAGCGCCGCGCGGTGCCTTCGAAAGAAGCGAGCGCGGGAAGGGCGACGTCGTCCGCGACACCGAGGACCCGCGCGGCGGCGAGCGCCGCCCGCGCGTTCGCCCGGTTGTGCTTCCCGGGGAATTTGAGCGCAGGGACTTCCCCCACCATGGTGTAGTCCACGACGGTCGCCTTCACGTTCCCGAGCACAGGAAGGATGTGCCGGTCAGCGGCGCTCGCCACGATGTAGCCGTCAGCCGGGACCTTCTCCGCGAGCGCGCGGAAGGCGCTCTGGATGTCCGCAAGATCCTTGTAGTAGTCGAGGTGATCGCGGTCGATGTTCGTGATGACGAGAACCTTCGGAGAGAGGTGGAGGAAATGCCGCATGTACTCGTCCGCTTCGACCAGGAAATAGCGGCTCTCGCCGGGACGGAAATTCGTCCGCGTCTTGGTGCGGAGAGAGCCCACCACTACGGTCGGATCGAGCTTAGCCTCCTCCAGGATGTCCGCAAGGAGCGCCGTGGTCGTCGTCTTACCGTGAGTGCCCGCGACCGCGATGAGGTCGTAGCCCTCCGTCGCCTCTCCGAGAGCTTCGAAATAGGAGAGCGCCGGGATGCCGAGCTCTTCCGCTTTTAGCCTCTCCGGATTTCCAGACGGTATGGCATCGCTGTAGATGAGAAGGTCGGTATCCGGCGAGACATGTTCCGCCGCGTGTCCCAGAGAGACGCTGATCCCTTCGCGAGCGAGGGCTTCTCCGAGGTCGGAAGCGGTGCGGTCGCACCCCGAAACTTCCTTGCCTTGGTGGCGCAAGAGCCGCGCGAGCGCAGAGATGCCGATCCCGCCGACGCCGACGATATGCACGCGCTTCGCCTGTTTCAAGGATTCTTGCATATGCTTATTTCAAGGCTCTCACGAGGCGAAGGAACCGCTCGCCCCGGTCATACTCGTTCTGGAACATTCCGAAGGAGGCGAACGCAGGACTGAAGAGGATGACATCGCCCTTCTCTGCCCCATCGAGCGCTTCCCGGATGGCTCCGGC
>DASPJT010000054.1:0-5298 GCA_035628455.1 Minisyncoccota bacterium | reverse complement strand
AGTAACGGTTGCCGGAGCGCGGCATATGAACCCTGAGCTCTTCGAGCGAACCTATCACCAGGCGCTTGCCGCTCTCCGCGTTCTCCCACACGGGGAGCGGCGCGCCCCAGAAGCGCGAGCGGGAGATGGCCCAATCCGGCGACCCCTCGAGCCAGTTGCCGAAGCGGTATTCCCCTACCGACTGCGGCACCCAGTGGATCTCCTTATTCTCCTTCACGATCTGGCTCTTTATCTCCGGCACCTTCACAAACCAGGAGGTGGCCGCGTAGTTGAGAAGCGGCGTATCGCAGCGCCAGCAGTGCGGATAGGAGTGGGTCACCTTGGCCTTGGCGAAGAGGAGATTGTTGTGCGCCAGGTACTTCACTATCTCGATATCGGTGCGCTGATGGTCGTCTTTCGGCTTCACCTCGAGCCCTGCGAAATCGCGCACCTTGTCAGTGAACTTCCCGTCCATGCCAACATGGTGGATAAGCGGGATCTTGTGCTGCCGCGCGAGGAGCATGTCCTCCGCGCCGAAGGCGGGTGCGAGGTGCACGATACCAGTGCCGTCTTCAAGCGTGACATAAGGTGCCGCGTACACTTTCCAGGCGTTCTCCTTGTTATCAAGATTCTCGTTGACGTAATAATCGAAGAGGGGCGTATATTCGAGACCCACAAGATCTTCGCCCTTGATGTCGTCATGAACTATCTCGACATCTTTCTCTTTGAAGACTTCTGCCACCCGATCACTCGCAAGGATGTATAGCTCCTGCACCCCAGCGACCCGCAGGGCCGTGTAGGAAAAATCTGTATTCACGGCCAAAGCCACATTCCCCGGCAAGGTCCACGGAGTCGTCGTCCAGGCCAAGAGATAGGCGGTATCCTTGGTCTCATACTTCCCGAATTTCTGACCAGGTTTTAAATGAAATTTAATAGTCACCGACAGATCGGTGATGTCCTTGTATCCCTGATTCACCTCGAAGTTGGAGAGCGTCGTCCCGCAGCGCGGGCAGAGGTGCATCGATTTGAAATTCTTGTAGATGAGGTCCTTGTCGTAGAGCGTCTTGAAAGCCCACCACACCGATTCGGTGTAGGTGGAATCCATAGTGCGATAGTCGTCCTCCATGTCCACGAAGCGGCCGAGGCGCGGGATGATGCGCTTCCAGTCTTCCGCGTAGCGCAGCACCGCGCTCCGCGCCTTCTCCACAAAGGTGGCGACACCGAGCTCCTCAATATCCTTCTTGGTCTTGATGCCGAGCTCTGCCTCGATCTGGTTCTCAAGCGGGAGTCCATGGCAGTCCCAGCCCCAGCGGCGGCGCAGGCGCTTGCCCCGCATCACCTGGTAGCGCGGAATGGCGTCCTTGATGGTCCCCGCGAGGATGTGCCCGTAGTGCGGGAGCCCCGTCGCGAACGGCGGTCCGTCGTAGAAGACGAATTCCTCCTCTCCCCGGTTCTCGCTCTTCTTGAAAATATCGCGCTCCTCCCAGAAGCGTTGCGTCGCTTCTTCTTTGAGCGCTACGTCGCTCTTTCCTGTTTTTTTCTCTTCTTCCGTCATATATAAAAGTCGCCACGCCACTATACAACAAAAAACCAGTTCGTGTAGCCGGGAATGAGAAACCGCCCTCCGTGCGGCTCTCGTAAGAGTCCTGCGAGGGCGGCTGCTACGCAGCTGCGTCGTCTCGAGGCAACAGAGGCCTCTTCCCGCGAATGAACGCACACCAGACCGCACGGTCATATCCCTTGGTTCCGAGATAGGCCGCGAGATCCCAGATCCTTTCGATCGGGCCGAGCCGCATGGCGACGGATTCCGCCGCGATCCTTACCAAAGGATCGCCAGCGTCCTCCGGCTCCATCTTCCCCCAGACGATGTCGTGGGGGCTCTTGCCCTCGAGCAGATCGGGAAAATCCCGCTTCATATACTCGTAGGCTTCGACGAAGCCTTCATACGGCCCGTGCTGACGCTGGCGCGAAAGTTCCGCCACAGCCTTCTCAAAGGCTGTCGCGCGTGAAGCTTGCATGACACACCTCCCTGGAAAACCGATACCCACTCTATCGAAGCGGACAGCAAAAGCAACTACATCCTCTCTGGGGTCGGAATACCGAGGACCGAGAGGCCGTTCTCAAGCACGACCCCGACCGCCTGAGTGAGCGCGAGATAGTAGCCGGCATGCGGATTCCCGATCACCCGGGTGCCAGCATAGAAAGCATTGAAAGCGGAAGCCACTTCGGTGAGATACGTCACCACATGCTGAGGCGCGAGCTCAGAGGCGGCGCGCGTGAGGACCTCGGGGAAGCGGTGCAGTAGGCGTTCGACATCGGTCGTCTCCTCCGGGGCATTCCCCACGTCAGGGCTCTCCCCTGCCTCACTCGCCTTGGTGATCAAGGTCTTGGTGCGGACGAGCGCGTATTGAAGGTAGGGTCCGGAATCCCCTTCGAGAGAGAGCGCCTGCGCCGGATCGAAGATGATATCCTTCCCCGGCGCCTGGCGCAGGATGGTGTGTTTGATCGCGCCGACCGCTACCTTTTCAGCAGTCGCCTGCTTTTCTTCGGAAGAGCCTTGGAATTCGGCCATGCGGGCGAGCACTGACTCCGCAATTTCCGCGATCAGCGACTCCGCCGGAATCACATTCCCTGTGCGGGAAGACATCTTGCCAGTGGTGAGCCGCAACATGCCGTGACCCACATGCTTCGTCTTCTCCGCGAGATCCGGGAAGATCTGCCGCATCGCTGAGAGAAGCACCTTGAAGTACTCGTTTATCTCGTTCGCAGTGACGACGACAGAGAGGTCGTACGGATATCGATCGTGCTTGATCTTGGCAAGCCCGAGCTCCTTCGCCTCATAGGTCGGCAGCCCTTCGGAATTTATGAATACGCGCGTATGGAGGCCGTGCTTCTCGCCAGGATAGATCACCGCGCCGTCGCTCTCCTCGAACACGCCGCGCGCAAGGAACTCCCGAACCAACTCCTTCCCGTAAACACCCGATTCGCTCTCGAAGAAATAGAAATCAAACTTGGTGCCGAGCATGGCATACACGGTCTCGAAGTAATCCAAGCTCACCTTCCTGCCCCAGTCATAGAGATCGTTCACCTCCGCGTCGGAGCGCTCGTATATCTTCTTATTGAGAGACTTGATCTCCTCTTCCTCCCCCTCTTCATATGCCTTGGCTCCAGCGGCGTACGCGCGGCCAAGAAACGCAGCCTGCTCGCGGAGCGGAGCGGATACCTCGGGCCTCTCTGCAGAGAGGATCATGATCCCCTTCACTGCCTTAGCCACGTGCATGCCGACGTCTCCCTGGTAGCAGGCGCGCTTCAGATCTGCTCCGCCCCATTCGTAGAGGCGCGCGAAGGATTCGCCCACGGTATTGGACATGAGGTGCCCTATATGGATCTCCTTGAAGGGGTTGGGATCGGTATACTCGACGATAACCTTCTTGCCGTCGTATGCTCTGCCCCTGCCGAAAGCCGCCTTCTTCTCAGCTATCCTTTTTATCTCTTTGCCGAAGAATTCCCTCTTTAACCTGAAATTAAGGAAGCCGGGCCCGGCCACCCCTATTGATTCCACATTTTCTATCCCGACAGCATCGAGCTTAGCCTTCAATTCCTCCGCGAGTGCGCGCGGATCCTTGCCCTCCGCCTTGGCGAGTACCAAGGCTGCGTTGGTGTAGTAGTCCCCCCGGGAGAGATCGTCGAGGGAAGCCACGAGGAAAGCGCTCCGCGAGCCGGAGACTTCTTCTATGGCTTGTCTCAATGTCTCTTGCATGGATTATTTGCCGGAACTCCCGAAGCCCTTCTCTCCGCGGACGGTTTCCGAGAGGGACTGAGCATCTTCGAGAATCACCTCTTCTTTCTTCTGTATGATCATCTGCGCCACTTTCTCTCCCCTCTTGAAATTCCGCGTTTCTCCAGAGAGATTGGCAAGACCAACCACTACTTCCCCCCGATAGTTGCAGTCAACGACTCCGCCGAGAGTCTTCAAGCCGTTCTTGATACCGACTCCGCTCTTGTCCCAGACCAAGCCAACATACCCTTCGGGTATTTCCATCGCAAGGCCGGTGGGTATGCCCCGATACTCTCCGGGAGAGAGCGAAACATCCTCCCGAGCACAAAGGTCGAAAGCCGCATCCCCGGGATACGCGTAGCTCGGCAATTTGACCTCCTCCGCGAGGCGGCGGATCTTCACCACGACAGTCATGCCTCTATTGTAGCAGGAGGCCCGGACTAGAAGCTCTCGGGAATAGGATGGCGGCGGCAGAGGGTGAGCACCCGTGCGCGGAGCGCTTTTTTCTTCTTCGCGTCAGCCCTGTTCCTGAGCGCTTCGATCATGATCTCCGCCACTTCCGCGCAGTCCTTCTCCGTGAAGCCGCGCGTGGTGATGGCGGGAGTGCCGAAGCGTATGCCCGAGGGATCGAGGGGCTTCCGCGTATCGTCCGCGATCGCATTCATATTGAGCGTAAGTCCCACCTCATCAAGCACCTGCTCCGCTTCCCTGCCCGAGACACCAAGGGAGCCGTAGACATCGACGAGGAGAAGGTGGTTCGAGGTACCGCCGCCGAGCATGCGCACCTTGTGCTTCCGGAAGACCGCCTCCATCGCCTTGGCGTTCTTGAGGACCTGCTTCGCGTATTTCCTGAAGGAAGGCTTCAGCGCCTCGCCGAAGCAGACCGCTTTGGCCGCGACCGTATGCATGTGGGGGCCGCCCTGGAGACCGGGGAAGATGGATTTGTCGATCGCCTTCGCGATCTCTTCGTTCTCACGAGTGAGGATGAGGCCGCCGCGGGGGCCGCGCAGGGTCTTGTGCGTCGTCGTGGTCATGATGTCGAATCCGTAGTCGAACGGATTCTTGACCGCTTTCCCGGCGATGAGGCCGGCGATGTGCGCGGCGTCCATCATGCTGATCGCGCCGACCTCCTTGGCGATCTTCACGAACTTGGCATAATCGAGTTCCCGGGAATAGGCCGAGAAGCCGGCGAGGATGATCTTCGGCTTCTCCTTGAGCGCAGTCTGCCGCAGAGCTTCGTAGTCGATCTCGCCCGTCTCCGGGTCCTTCATCTTGTAGCGGACAAAGCGGAAGATCTTCGCCATAGCGGTGACAGGATGTCCATGAGTGAGATGTCCTCCGTGCGAGAGGTCCATGCCGAGCACCGTGTCCCCCGGCTGGAGGAGGGCGAAGTAGACCGCGACGTTCGCGGGCGCTCCCGAATGCGGCTGGACGTTCGCGTACTTCGCGCCAAAGAGCTTACAGGCGCGCTCGATCGCGATCCTCTCCACCACGTCCGTGTACGTCTGCCCGCCGTAGTAGCGGCGGCCGGGGTAGCCCTC
>DASPJT010000053.1:0-6052 GCA_035628455.1 Minisyncoccota bacterium | reverse complement strand
CCCTTTAGTCTCCAACCACGTGGATCGCGCTTATCGCCATGCTGACTCTTGGGACAGCGGCAGCGCTCACAGTACCGCTGGGCTTGCATGCTCGGCCTCCTGGAACATTTTCAATCATCCTGCCAAAACGACCGAATTTGTCCAGAAGCAGTAAAGCTCAGCGCTTTCAAGCTCTATTTCCTAATCGTTCCAAAACCAGGTTCAATTCCTCCTCTACCGTCATATTCGTCGTATCTAAAATGAGGTCGAAGTTCTTGGGGTCCAGGAAGTTGTCTATGCCGTAGTACTTCTTAAAGCGCTCCGTGATGGCTTGCTCGCGATGCATGGTGCGCTCGCGGGCGGTCTCAAGCGATATTCCGTCTCGGTGAGCCACGCGGGCAAGGCGCACCTCCTCGTCGCAGGTCATGTTCACCTTGAGCGAGTGTGGGATGAACTTCCAGGCCAGGCGGCCGTCTATGACGAAGTCCTGCTCATTCTTGCCGAGCTCTTCGGTGCGCACGTCGAGCGCGCGGTCGTATTGGGGGTCGTGGCGGGCGGCTTCGTCTATCTCGTTTATGGTCATGCCGCGCTCCTCGGCCATCTGGCGCAGGAGGTCGCCCGCGGAATATTTCTTCCAGCCAAGCTCGTTCTGGAGGGCCTTGCAGAGGGCGCTCTTGCCGGTACCGGCGAGTCCGGCGAGGGTGACGATGCGTTTATTGAGATCCATGGAAAAGGTGTTTGCTCTTTCCGGCGACCGAGACGAATTCGTCAAAGAGGCCTGCGGCGAAAGGGATATCTTTGAGCTTCGGGAGCTTCTCAACCAGCATCATATCAAAGGTCACCTTGTGCTCCTTCCAGCTCCGGCCGCCACCGAGATGTATGTTGATGGGAGCTATCATCTTGTCGAGCGCGTAGACGAATATAGCCTCTTCGTCCTTTCGGGCTTCGTAGTCCTTGATGGCCTGGATGAAGTCGGGGAACTTCGTGCCCCATTCCTTGGTGAGTCTCTCAATGGCCCTCCGTTCGCGATCTGCTTTAGTTTCTCGTGCATTTTTATTGAAAACTGGGGTATCGCCGGCGTAGACTTCGAGGACATCGTGCGCGAGCGCGTAGCGGATCGCTCTGCCGGTATCGAGAGAGAGTTTGGCTCGGTCAATGAGGAACCAGGCGAGCATGGCGAGCTGGTAGCTGTGCTCCATGTCGTTCTCCTCGAGGTCGGAATCCTTGCAGAGGACCGTGCGGCGGATGAGCCGGAGGCCGTTCAGCATCTCGAGGAAGGCGAAGGTATCCGCGAGGAGGTTTTTCGGAGGTTTTGCTGGGGGAGTCGGGCGGGTCTTCTTAGCCATTTCGTATATCCTACTACTTCCCTTCCCTCGCGCCACTTCCCTTCTCGGGGCGGGAGATTCTTAAAAGAGAACCGCCCCTAATGAAGGAGCGGCTGTTTCTCGGCGCGGAAAATAGGTTCGTAGGTGAAGCCATCGTAGTTCGGACGCGCCGCTTCGATGAAGAACTCTGCTTCCTGACACAATGCCAGCGCGGTCCCGAAGGCGATCGCGGCGGTCCCATAGAGCAGGCGGGCTTCTTGTTCTGAGATCCTATACCCGTGCTGGGACGATGATTTGTTAACGATACGTACGAACGTTTTAACCCAGCGATGAAGCAGCTCCAGGAGATGGGTCATCTTTTCGACGCTTTCCAGCCTGTTTTCTGGGGCCAGGTTGCCTGTCAGGGACAAGTAGATCTCCCGGACTTCCTTCTCGAAATCACTGAGCTGAAGACATTGCGCGCGGGAAAAAGAGATCATTAAGGCCTCTCCTCTGGTCTAAGCGCCTTATATAGCAGAAACGCCGCCCCGTCCAGAGGCGGCGTTGTTTGAGGCTCTTGTTGGCTCAGTGGCGCCAGCGAGGGACGTCTTCCGCTCGGAGATCGCCGTTCTTGAAGAGGTGGCTATTCTTGCCGACAGCCTCCATCAGCATGGCGTTCTGTTTGGCGGTGCCGATGTAGACGTCATCTGGCCACCTCGTTGGGATACTGGCAGAGACGTAGGGGTTGGTCCCTCCGTCTCGCGGAAAGAGCGGCTTGCCGTATACCGCGAGAAATTCTGCGAGAGTGCTGCGATGGTTGTACGTGCAAGGTAGGCCAACCTTCTTCAGCACAATGCAGACTTTTCCGCCGCTCTTCTTGTACCCGGGGTTATCCGGTCCGAGGAAAGCTAGCTCCGCCGAGAAGGCTTGCTTGAGGGTCCGCACCGGCTCCTCTCGGCATTCCCATGGAACTGTCGGCCGCTCCTTGAGTAGCCCGATTCTCGCGAGATTTTCGCGGCACTCCTTCGCTTTTTGGGCGAGAAGCGCATAATCCTGCGCGGATGCTGGATGAGCGCCGAGCAGGACGGCTAGAAGCGTCCCGAAAAGAACATACCAACGCATCGGATCCTCCTGGGTTGGTGGTGGCGATATAAAAACACTTTTTGTTTATTTGTCAATAGTTATAGAGACAGATCAAATCTGCCGCTTAATTTAGAGATACGACAGCGGGTTCAGATACGCCCTCAGGTCCGCCACCGGCATCTTCACTCCGCGGCAGTTGGTGGCGCTCGAGGGGTTGTAGGTGACTACGCGCACGCCCTGAGTCGCGAACACGGAGAAGTGGAGGTGAGGACCGGTGGCGTAGCCGGTCGCGCCCGCATAGCCGATGAGGGAGCCGCGGGCGACCGTCTGCCCTTCCGAGACGTTGATGAGCGAGAGGTGCGAATACAGAGTAGTGAGTCCGTTCGGGTGGTCGATCATGACCCACTGGCCGTAGGAATAGCAGCCCGCCTTGTTGTCCGTGTTCCCGGTCGCCTTCACGATGCCGCTGCCGGCAGAGAAGACCTTGGTGCCGACGGACGCGCGGAGGTCGATGCCGTTGTGCCCCTTGCCGTTGTAGGCGCCGGACTGGGCGAATTCGGTGTTGCCGAAATACTGGGTGATGGAGACATTGGAGAGCGGCCAGCCCAATATCCCTTTGCCCGCCTTCGGATAGCTCGAAGGATCGATGATGAGGCGCAGCTGGGCCTCGTAGTTCGAGATCTCCCGGAGGAAGGCGTCGCGCTTGGCGCTCTTCTCCGCGAGGAGGGCCTTGTAGGTCGCTTCGTTGTTCTTGGTCTCGCGGAGGAGCTTGTCCTTCTCGCGCTTGTTGGCTTCCGCGAGCGCGCGCTGGTCCTGGAGCTGGCGCTGGTAGTCGGTGAGCTTGGCCTTCTCCGCTTCCGTGGACCGCTTGTTCTCCGCGAGGGTGTCGCGGAGGGCGGTGAGGTCCTTGACCCGCTCCCGCATCTCCTGATTCACGATCAGGATGTCTTCCTGGTCCGCCCAGAAGTCGCCGAGGCTCTCGTGCGCGAGGAGCGCCGCCGCGGTCGAGGTGCGGTCGTGCTCATAGAGGTTCCGCAGGGCTTCCCCGAGGCCCGCTTCCTGGCGGCCGATACTCGTCTCCTTGTCCACGATCTGGTCTCCCAAGGAGAGGATGGTGAGGGTGGTCGCATCTATCTTCTTCTGAGTCACGGAGATGTCCGCGGAGAGCTTCTGTCTCGTGAGGTCGAGGGCGCGGATGGCGTTCTGGAGGGTCTTCGCGGCGTTCTGGGTCTGGTTGATCTGCGTTTGGAAGGCGGCGATCTCTTTCTCGAGCGCGGCGATCTCCCGGTTCTTGGCGTCTATCTGCGCGCGGAGCGTAGCGGCATCCTGCGCGAATACGGCGAGGGGCGTAAGCGCGAAGAGGGCGATGAAGACGGCATATGTAAATAGAGGAAAGATTCGTAACATCGGTTTGTCGCGAGCAGTACTGCCTGCAGAGAGAACAAAGCTAGTCTTCTTTCTTGGGTGTGTCGGCTTTGAGGAGGGTCAGGGCTTCCTGGAGGCGACGGAGGACCTCCGTCTTTCCCAGGATATCACAGAGAGTGTAGGGGTCGGGGGAGCGCTCGCGGCCGGAGAGGGCGACGCGGAGGGGCCAGAGGACGTTTCCTCTCCCCTCTTTCTCCGCATACGCGGCGAGCGCCTCCTTCACGCCTTCCTTGGTGAAGCTCGCCTCCTCGAGCTTCTCTAAGAGATCGGAGACGAAATGGAGGTGCTTGGTGACTTTCTTGAGAGTGGGCGGCTTGCCGTCCTTGGGGGTTGGGACCAGGAGCTTGGCATCGTAGGAAGGCAGGGCGAAGAGGTAATCGAACTCCCCGCCCTCCCACATGAGGTCGAGGTCCTTGAACACGGTGATGCGGTTCTTGAGCTCGGGGACGAGCTTGTCGAAGCGCTGCTCGTTCCAATGGGGGTTTGCGGCGATGCGGGAAGCTAAGACGGCATAGGCGTGCTTCTTGAAGGTGGCCTCGTCCATGCGCTTGATGTGCTCCTGGTTGATCCAGCGCAACTTTTCAGGGTCGAACACCGCGCCGGCCTTCTGGACCTTCCCGAGGTCGAAGGCGGCGATGAGTTCTTCCGGGGTGAAGATCTCCTGGGGAGTGCCCGGATTCCAGCCGAGGAGAGCGAGGTAGTTGAGGAGCGCTTCCGGGAGTATCCCCTCGTCCCGGTAATCGAGCACGCTGATGGCGCCGTGGCGCTTGGAGAACTTCTTCTTGTCGGGGCCGAAGACGAAAGGTATGTGGCAGTAGATGGGACGGGGCGCGCCGATCGCCTCCTGGATGAGGATCTGGCGGGGGGTGTTGTAGATGCCGTCTTCGCCGCGGATGACGTGGGTGATGCCCATCTCGAAGTCGTCCGTGACCACGGCAAAGTGGTAGAGTGGCTCCTCGAGGGATTTCGCGATCACGAAGTCGCCGAGCTCGGTGGTGTCCACCTCGATCTCGCCGCGCACCAGGTCCTCGAAGACGACTTTCTTGTTGGGGTTCTTGAGGCGGATGACCTCGTCGCGGCGCTCCCGCTCGGACTCCTCGTCCTGGTCTTCCCCGCCGGCGTCCTCGAATTCGAGGTCCGCCTCTTTGGAGACGTACGCGGTGCCCTCTTCTATCATCTTCTCCAGGTACTTGCGGTAGATGAGCGTCCGCTCGGACTGGCGGTAGATGTGGTCGAAGGTGAGCCCGAGCCACTCGAGGGATTCATAAGCGTGATCCTCGTACTCGCGCTTGGAGCGCTTGCGGTCGGTATCCTCGAAGCGGAGGATGATCTCCCCGCCCATCTTCCGCGCGAAGAGGTAGTTGAAGAGCGCGGTGCGCACGTTCCCTATGTGGAGGGGCCCCGTGGGCGACGGCGGAAAACGGGTGATGGTGGAGGAAGCCATTGTATTTAGCGCTCGTGCGCGAGGGCGAGCGCGAGGATCTCGCGGGCGATGGTTTCGGCCGCGTCTTTCTTGGCGAAGGCCTTCGCCGCTTTACTCATCGCCTCGCGCTTCGCGGAATCCCCGAGGATGCGCTCGATCTCGGACTCGAGGATGACCGGGGTGAGGTTCCGCTGCTCGATGACGGTGGCAGCTCCGGAGCGCGCGTAGGAGAAGGCGTTCTTTGTCTGGTCGTGGCTGATCGACTCCGGGATGGGGATGACGATCGCGGGCGTCCCCCAGGCGGCGATCTCGAAGAGGGTCGAGCCCGCGCGGGAGACCACGAGATCCGCGACGCCTGCGGCCATGCGGAGCGCGAGGACGTTCAGGAAGGCGTAGGGGCGGTAGCGGTCCTTGTGCGGATGGTTGTGGAGGATGCCAGCGGCGGTCTTGGTGACGTCGTCGAAATTCTTCACGCCCGTCTGGTGGATGATCTGATAGCTGTTGAGGAGGCGCGGGAGGGCGTCGAGCACGGCGTCGTTGATGACCTGGGCGCCGGAAGAGCCGCCCATGATGAGGATGACCGGGGTGCCCTCTTCCAGTTTCAAGAACTCCCGGCCGCCTTCGGCGGCCGGGGTGGCGATATCTTTGCGTATGGGGTTTCCGGTGAATGCGACCTTGCTCGAGTCGAAGTACTGCGCGGCGTCCGGATAGGAGACGGCGACGCGCTTCGCGAACTTCCCTGCCCAGCGGTTCACCCGGCCGGGCTCGGAATCGGACTCGTGGATGATCACGGGGATGCCGAGGAGGCGCGCGGCGAAGAGCGCCGGGAAGCTCGGAT
>DASPJT010000052.1:0-4031 GCA_035628455.1 Minisyncoccota bacterium | reverse complement strand
ATAGGAATAGGAGGCGCTCGGACACATGGTGCCTATGGTGTAACGGTTAACACTGGAGCTTGTGGAGCTCTCGATCAGGGTTCGATTCCCTGTAGGCACCCACGAATACAAAATCCCCGGATTGATCCGGGGATTTTGTATGTACGAGTTTCGAATATCCATTAAGACCCGCACTGTATCGGATCGTTGTTGCTCGTAGCGAAGATGATGTGGTAATGGTCCCCTTCGTCCACGACAGTAGCGCCATCTATCTGATACGTTATGTGCCCATTACGCGGATTTCGCAGGGGGGCGCCATTGAGGCGTCTTACCTCCCGTTCCAAATAATTGAAAATATCTCGATCGGTGGAACTGATGTCTATCATGGGCCTGCCTACTCCGTGGGTCTGGTGTCCGCCCTCAGATCCGCCGGTCAGGGTGATGGTGCAATTACGGCAGTCATTTTTGAATTTGATGAGGCCGTCTATGGCCTGCTTGGGAAGTCCGGCGACGCTGGTGCAGCCTCCGTTTACGCTTCTATAGCTCACTCCGGAAGGGCAGGCACTTTTGTTCACGCCAATGCCTGCTTCTGCGAGAGCGTCCCGTGTGCACTTCTCATCCCCCGAAACGGTGGGCGGAGGAGTCGTCGTGCAGTTAGGGGGCGTGCCTGTCTGTCCCACGGGACACGTGCTCGTTATTGAAGTGCAATTAGGATACGTTCCGGTCGTTCCGGCGGGGCAGGAGTAGGTCACGCATACTATGCGGTTCCAGGGGCCGTATTGCTGCGCTTCTCGGCTGAGCACGGTCTTCAGCACAGTATCCACAACAAGGTAAGCGCAGAGCATGATGATGACGCCGATGATCACGTTCCAGAATATCTCCTTTGCTTTGCTGACCGCCCCGGAATCTCCGCCCGCCATCATCATCTTCGCTCCCGCGTACACGAAGAGGAGGACGGCTACGACGGTGGCGAGGTAGAACATGAAGGAGATCAGGTTGTCCACCGCTTTGACTACGTGGCAGAGCTGGCAGTCGAACCCGTCGCAGCCGATGTTCTCCTTGCTGACGATCCCTTTGCTGATGTCGAAAGCGCCGCCGGTCGTCTGAGCCGAAGCTTCCGGCAGAGGCAGGAGCACAGCAGAGGACACCATGATCCCGAATACGGCGAGAGAGAGGAGGAGCGGCAGGCTCCGCTTAAGAGTGCGATTCACTCTCGTATTCTACGGCTGAATCTGCTAAAACGGAACATCCGGATAAGAGTAAGCCCCGGTTTCCTAAGGCGTCATTTCATTATGAGCAAAGAGCTTATCGTCGCCATAGTGCTCGCCGTTCTCGTCGTCTTCATCGGTCTCTTGTACTGGCCTCCGGAGCGGGGAGGGCCGGGCCCCTTTGGCCCCTCTCCGGTCGCCTGCACGACGGACGCACTCATCTGCCCCGACGGCTCGGCGGTCGGGAGGACGGGTCCGAATTGCGAATTCGCCGCCTGTCCCAAAGCTATGCCGATCGAGGGCTGGCGCACGCTCGAAGATGGCCGGCTCTCGTATCAATATCCGCCCGATCTCGGCACTTCCTACATCTCCGTAGCAGAGTGGCCGCCGCGCGTCACCTTCAGGGATTCCTATTCATGTCTCGCTACCGAGAGGCGGGTCATAAACAGCCGCGAATACTGCGTCACTGCGGTATCCGAAGGCGCCGCCGGGAGCGTTTACACGGAGTATTCCTATGCTTTCCCACGAGGGCCGCGGACGGCGGTTCTTAGCTTTACTCTCCGCACTCCGCAGTGCGCCAATTACGCTGAGCCGCAGAGAAGTGCCTGCGAGGCGGAGAGGGACTCGTTCGATCCCGATGTCCTGGCCGGCCGGATCGCCGAGAGCCTCCGGGTGGAATAGGGCTGTCATTCCGGCCCGAGGGTCTATATAATCGCTTCATAATCGCTACGCGCTATGACCAAACTCCAAGATGAACTGAGGGAGAGGATGCTTGGCTATATCATCACCGCGCTCGGGCTCGTGGCGGGTCTCGCCTGGAACGACGCCATCAAGGCTTTCATCGAGTACGTGATCCCGCTCGGGAACGGCACCCTTCTCCTCAAGTTCGTCTACGCGATGGTGGTGACCGTCGCCATCGTGATCGCAGCTATGAACCTGAGCCGCTTCCTTAAGAAGGAAGAATGATATGAGCCGCATCTTCATCTTCCCGACGCTCATCTCTCTCGCCACCCTCGGGGCGGTATACCTCTGGGGCGGGCTCTCCGCCTTCATCCTGGCGGCCATCCTCGCGGTGCTCGAAGTGACCCTCTCCTTCGACAATGCGGTGGTGAACGCCAAGGTGCTGAAGCGCATGGACGAGAAGTGGCAGCGCCGCTTCCTGACCTGGGGCATCCTCCTCGCGGTGTTCGGCACGCGCCTGGTTCTGCCCATCCTCATTGTGAGCACGGTGGTGTGGCTCTCGCCGCTCGCGGTGCTCCATCTCGTGCTCTACGACTCCGTACA
The DNA here is from genome assembly GCA_035628455.1 of Minisyncoccota bacterium. Taxonomy (GTDB): domain Bacteria; phylum Patescibacteriota; class Minisyncoccia; order Phycocordibacterales; family JAKFXT01; genus JAIOOV01. Next base: position 1,560 of record DASPJT010000052.1, on the reverse strand, counting down.
TTACGCGGAGCTCCTGGAGCAGGTGCACCCGGCCATCGGCTCCTTCGGCGGCGCCTTCCTCCTCATGGTGGCGCTCAAGTACTTCTTCGACGAGGCCAAGGAGATCCACTGGATCCGGGTCGTCGAGAAGCGCCTCGCGGGGTGGGGGAGGATGGAGGCGGTGGAGATCGCGCTTGCGCTCCTCCTCCTGCTCGGGCTCGCCTCGATCTCGAGCGTGCCGGCGGTGATCCTCTCCGCGGGGATCATCGGCATCGTCCTCTTCATCATGGTAGAGGGCCTCGCAAATTCTCTCGGCTCGGGCACGGCCGCGGTCGCGGGCACCGGGCTCTCCCTCTTCCTCTATCTGAACGTCCTCGACTCCGCCTTCTCCCTCGACGGCGTCATCGGCGCCTTCGCCCTCACCGTGCAGCTCCCCATCATCGTGGCGGGCCTCGGCATCGGCGCCTATTTCGTGCGCAGCATGACCGTCTACCTGGTGCGCGCCAAGACGCTCGACACCCTCATCTACCTCGAGCACGGGGCGCACTGGGCCATCCTCGGCCTCGCCCTCTCCATGTTCGCGGGGCTCCTCATGCACGTGCCGGAGATCGTGACCGGCTCGATCGGGCTCTTCTTCGTCCTCCTCGCGTACATCTCTTCGCGAAGGGAGCGCGCTCGCGAAGAGCGCCTCGGCTAACTTGTCCTTTGTCTAAAGAGGAGGGATATCCTATACTCACTCGATTCATGAAGCTCTATAGCGTTATTCCGCGCATCCTCCAGTTCGTCGCGTGGTGGCCGACCTACTTCTGGTTCACGGTCTTCTACGGCTTCTCCGCCGAAGGGAAGGAGAACCTGCGGGGATTGAAGTCGGCCATCTTCGCCTGCAACCACTCGAACGAGCTTGATACCATCATGCTCACCGCCGCCGTGACGCCCTTCAGCCGCTTCGCCCCCATGTTCTACGTATCGCGGGAGCGGAGCTTCTATCAGGACGAGAAGTTCGGCTGGAGGAGGTACATCTACGGCGAGACTTTTTTCGCGATGTGGGGCGCATTCAAGGCGTATGCGGGGCTCAAGGATTATGAGAAGACCCTGCGGAACCACATCAAGCTCCTCGAGGACGGCTACAGCCTCTGCATCTTCCCAGAGGGGCGCATGACCAAGGATGGGAATCTCCAGGAAGGGCACGGAGGGGTGGCCTTCCTCTCGCATCGGACAGAGGTGCCCATCGTACCGGTGCGCATCAAGGGGACGTACCGCTTCTCCTTTACGCCTCTCTTCGGAGGGAAGCAGAAGGTGACCGTTGTCTTCGGCAAGCCTCTGCCGCTCTCTGTCGAGAAGGAGTTCTCCGTCGAGAAGGCGAAGCAGGAAGCGCAGGAGGTCATGTCGCGGATCGCCGCTCTGTAAGGATCGTACTTCTTGTCACCGCATCCCGTATTTCTTATAGTTCGTCTATGTCTGTCACTAATATCGCCAAAGCTTTGAAGGACCGCGGCCTCGTGGAGCAGGAAGCCGGCGATATGAATACTTTTCTCGCCGAGAAGCGCAAGGTCTATCTCGGCATCGATCCGACGGCGGACT
>DASPJT010000051.1:0-7549 GCA_035628455.1 Minisyncoccota bacterium | reverse complement strand
ATTTCCAATCAGAAGGACGCGGAGCGGTATATCTCCGAAGCCCGCCGCAAGACGGACATCGAGCGCACCGCAGAGGGCAAGGAGAAGACCGGCATCGAGCTCAAGGGAGTGAAGGCGGTCAATCCGGGGAACGGGGAAGAGATCCCCGTGTTCGTCGCCGACTACGCGCTTGCGCACTACGGCACCGGCGCGGTCATGGTGGTGCCGGCGCACGACGAGCGCGATTTCGCTTTCGCCAAGAAATTCAAATTGCCGGTAAGGCATGTAATAGCCCCTCTCCTCACCCGGACTACGGGAAATGACGCTGTACGTGTAGGGGTCGAGTGGAAGGAACGCGAGGCCGTCATGTGCGTCGTGAAGCATTGGAAGAAAGACGAATTTCTCTGCGTAGAATGGAAGGAGTTTCCGGAGATCCGGTCCTTCGTCTCTGGAAAGATAGAAGAGGGAGAGGATGCTGTCGCCGCGGGTATCAGAGAGATCAAGGAAGAAACGGGGTATCTCAATCCTCGCCTCGTCAGAACTTTAGGCAGCAATCTCTATGCTGAGTTTTATCACCAGGTGAAAAAGACAAATGTAAGGGCTAAGTTCACCTACCTTTTCTTCGAACTCAAGGATGGAAAACAAGAGCAGGTTTCTGCAGAAGAGAAAAAGCTGCTGACAGTAAGCTGGAAACCGCGGGATGAAGCCCTTTCGTTCATAACCCTGCAGGAGAAATCTTTTATCAAAGATATGCTTTCGGATACGGAAGCCCCGTACTCTGGTCTCGGAATCCTTACTAATTCAGGCGAATTCTCCGGACTTTCCAGCGAAGCGGCGAAAGCCGCGATCGCGAAGAAAGTCGGCGGCCGCAAGAAGATCACCTTCAAGCTGCGCGATTGGATCTTCTCCCGCCAGCGCTACTGGGGCGAGCCCATCCCCATGATCCACTGCGGAAAGTGCGGCTGGCAGCCTGTGCCTGAAAAGGATCTCCCCGTCGAGCTTCCTAAAGTTAAGAACTACCAGCCTACTGACACAGGCGAGTCGCCGCTCGCGGCGATAGAGAGCTGGGTGAAGACGAAATGCCCGATGTGCAAGGGCCCCGCGCGCCGCGAGACGGACGTCATGCCGAACTGGGCGGGCTCTTCCTGGTACTTCCTCCGCTACATGGATCCCAAGAACGCCAAAGCTTTCGCGGGGGAGAAGGCGCTTGCATACTGGCAGCAGGTGGACTGGTACAACGGCGGCATGGAGCACACCACCCTCCACCTCCTCTACTCCCGCTTCTGGCACAAGTTCCTCTTCGACCTCAAGCTCGTACCGACGGCGGAGCCCTACCGAAAGCGCACCTCCCACGGCCTCATCCTCGCGGCGGACGGCGAGAAGATCTCCAAGTCGAAGGGGAACGGTATAAACCCGGATGACGTGGCGGAGCGCTTCGGCGCGGACAGCCTGCGCCTCTACGAGATGTTCATGGGCCCCTTCGATCAGGCCATCTCCTGGAACGATGACGGCCCGGTGGGCATGTACCGGTTCCTCGAGCGCGTGTGGCGCCTCGCGGGCAAGGTCTCCGCGCGGGCGAAGCTTTCGGCGGAGGCGGAGACGCTCCTCCACCAGAGCATCGAGAAGGTGAGCAAGGACATCGAGAGCATGCGTTTCAATACGGCCATCTCGCAGATGATGGTGCTCACGAATGCGCTCGAGCGGGGAACCGTGGTTCCTGCGGCGGCCTACAAGACCCTGCTCCGCCTCTTGGCGCCCTTCGCGCCGCATATCACGGAGGAGCTCTGGCAGGAGCTCGGCGGGAAGAAGTCGATCCACCGCGAAGCGTGGCCTTCGGCGGATAAAGAGAAGCTCGTCGAGAGCACGGCCACCGTCGCCGTGCAGGTGAACGGCAAGGTGCGGGCCACCCTCGTGCTCCGGGCGGACGCCAATGACGCGGAGGCTTTCTCTATGGCGGAGAGGCTGCCGGAGATGGAGAAATGGCTCGTGGGACAGGAGATCCGGAAGCGGATCTACGTGCCCGGGAGGATAGTGAATTTCGTGATCTGAGGATAAAACTTGACTTGTGTTCTGGTAAGTGATAGAAATTAGACCATTCACCCGCCCTCATGGCTACCATCACCTTCAAGCCCAAAGCAGTCGTCAAGCGCCTCCTCATGGCGCTCCCGGAGAGGGCCCGCAATGTCATCGTGAGCCGCTACGGCTTGGGCGCTTCCCCTGAGCGCATGACGCTCGAGTCGATCGGTAGCACCTACAAGATCACGCGCGAGCGCGTGCGCCAGATCGAGAACTACGCGTTCACCACCATCCGCAAGTCCGAGCACTACAAGAAGGAGAAGGCCGCCTTCGACGAGCTCGAGAAGGTCATCGCTGCGCTCGGCGGCGTGGTCCCGGAAGCGGAATTCCTGGAGCACCTCGCGAAGGACGGCAGCACCCAGAATTATTTCCATTTCCTCCTCGTCCTCGGGGACTCTTTCAAGAAGAAGAAGGAAGACACCGATTTCCATCATCGCTGGTACGTGGCGCCGGATATCGCGGAGAAGGTGGAGGGCTCGCTCAAGAAGCTCTACCAGAACATGCCGGATGATTCGCTCATCCCGGAGTCGGAGATGATCTCCGGCTTCCTCGACACGGTCAAGGAGATCTCCGAGCACTACAAGAACGAGGAGATCGTGCGCCGCTGGCTCTCCCTCTCCAAGAAGATCGCCAAGAACCCCCTCGGGGAGTGGGGCGTCGCCGCCTCCTCGAACGTCCGCGCCAAGGGCATGCGCGACTTCGCCTACCTCGCTATTAGGCGCCATGGCTCGCCCATGCACTTCTCGGAGGTGGCCAAGGCCATCCAGAAGCTCTTCGACCGCAAGGCCCACGTGGCCACCTGCCACAACGAGCTCATCAAGGATCCGCGCTTCGTGCTCGTCGGCCGCGGCCTCTACGCGCTCGCGGAGTGGGGCTACTCGAGCGGGGTGGTCAAGGACGTCATCCGCGACGTCCTGAAGAAGCACGGCCCCCTCACCAAGGATCAGATCATCGAGAAGGTCCTCAAGGAGCGCTACGTCAAGCCGAACACCGTCCTGGTGAACCTCCAGAACTCCTCCGTCTTCAAGAAGAGCAAGGACGGGAAGTACGCGCTCGCCCAGTAAGCCGAGCATTTTTTTCCCCATATTCGCGTGGTATGATGAGACCCACAATGGGTCTCGATTTGCTTTTCGGATTCCTTCAGCCGCTCTACGACGGAACCCTCATCCGCGGGCTTATCGATCTCTTCCGCACCCTCCCGTATTGGGGACCCTTCGTCTTCGGCGTCCTCTTCTGGCGCTTCTGGATCAAGTACAAGCGCGCCGAATTCATCCAGAGCCAGAAGTACGTGCTCCTCGAGATCAAGCTCCCGCGGGAGATCCTGCGCTCGCCGAAGGCCATGGAGCTCGCCCTCACCAACCTCCACAACGGCAGCGGCGAGAGCACCTGGTGGGACCGCTACGTGAAGGGCAAGGTGCGCCCCTGGTTCTCCCTCGAGATCGCCTCGATCGAAGGCGCCATCCACTTCTACGTCTGGACGCGCGAGCAGTTCCGGAACGTGGTGGAAGCCGCCCTCTACAGCCAGTACCCGGGGATCGAGATCAGCGAGGTGCCGGACTACACCGACGCCTTCCCGTATTTCGATTACCATCAGATGACCATATGGGTCTGTAATTTCGAGCTCAAGAAGAAGAGCTCCAAGACCAAGAAGAAGCTGAACGCCTATCCTATAAAGACGTACGTCGACTACGAGCTCGACAAGGATCCCAAGGAGGAATTCAAGGTGGATCCGCTTACTACCGTGCTCGAATACATCTCCATGATAGGGAAGGGGGAGCAGGTCTGGATGCAGTTCTTGATCCAGGTGCACCAGGACGGCCCGGTGGAAGAGTCCAACATCCTGAGCTTCTTCCGGGGAGAGTTCGGGCTTGGGTCGGATACGGATATGAGAAAGGAAGGGCCGGAGGCGATCGCGGAATTCCGAGAATCCTTGATGGAAGCTCCTTCGATCGAAGGAGGAATAAGATACTCCAAGATACCTACAAAAGGTGAAGCAGAGATCTTTGCGGCTATCGAGCGCAAGCTCTCGAAGCCCCTCTTCGACTTCGGCATGCGCATGGCCTATGTGGCGAAGCCCGAGAATTTCCAGGGGTCCCGCATCTCCGGCTACGTGCAGATCATGAAGCCCTTCTACACGCGCAACATGAATTCGATCGGCTTCAAGAGCGACAGCAACATCAACGACTTCCCCTGGCAGGACTACAACCAGATCCGCGCCAACAAGCTGCGCAAGAAGATGCTCGCGGCCTACCGCGCGCGCGGCTGGTTCCACCCTCCGCACAAGAAATACAAGGCGGGAGTTCTCTCGACCGAAGAGCTCGCCACCATCTGGCACTTCCCGGGCGCGACCGCAGCCACCCCCGGCATCGTGCGCACCATGGCCAAGAAGATGGAGGCCCCGGACAACCTCCCTCGCTAGCTCATTCCCATGCCCTCCACCCCTTTTCGCCGTTTCCTCGTGATCGCGCTTCTCGCCGGTCTCGTACTCTTCGCGCTCGGCGCTCTCTGCATCTCCCTGCTCCTCTGGCGCGCTCCGAGCAGCTTCCCGGAGGGGGAGATCGTCACCGTGCCTGAGGGCACGAGCGTGCGCGGGGCGGCGCTTCTCTTCGAGCAGAAGGACGCCGTCTATTCCGCCGAGATCCTCACTCTCCTCATCCGCGCGGCCGGAGACGGCATCCGCGCGGGCGCCTACCTCCTCGAAGAGCCGCAGGGCGCGCTTCCGCTCGCGCTCCGCCTCGTCCACGGGGATTTCTGGCTCGCCCCGGTCAAGCTGACCTTCCCGGAAGGCATCACCCTCCGGGACATGGCGCGCATCTGCGCACGCGACCTCCTCGGCTGCTCCGCGGAGGAATTCCTGGAAGCGGCCGAAGGGAAGGAGGGCTACCTCTTCCCGGAGACGTACTTCTTCCTCCCCGGGACTTCCGCGACGCGCGTCGTCGAGGCTCTGCGCGCGGAGTTCGGCAAGCGCACCTTCGCCCTCCGGGCGCAGGCGGGGAACGCCGGCAGATCCTTCGAGGATGTGGTGGTCATGGCTTCCCTCCTCGAAGGGGAAGCGAGCAGCACCAAGCACCGCGAGGCGGTGGCCGGAATCCTCTGGAAGCGGCTCTCGATCGACATGCCGCTCCAGGTGGATGCAGCCTTTGCATATGTGAACGGCAAGACCACCTTTGACCTCACCAAGGAGGATCTCGCCATAGACTCTCCCTACAATACGTATATCAATAAAGGGTTGCCGCCGACCGCGATCAGCAATCCGGGGTTAGATGCGCTCTCCGCCGCCATCAAGGCCACCTCGAGCCCGTATCTCTACTACCTCACCGGGAACGACGGCGTCTTCTATTTCGCGCGCACGTACGAGGAGCATCTCAAGAACAAAGAAAAGTATCTGAGGTTCTAGACGTAAAAACAGGAAACCGCCTCGCGAGGAGCGAAAACGGCTCCTGCGGGCGGTTATGCATATATGCGGGTGAAGTCGGGCTGATTGGGGAAGTTGAAATGCAAGAGCCAGTGCGGAGACATGACTTCCTCCTCCGTGTCTTTTCTTTTTATATACAGTGGCCCGTAAGGAACGTGAACCGCAGGGATCTCGAAGGGAACCCTCCTCTCTATCGGGAACTCCCAGATGCCGTTCAGCTTGTTCAGCTTGAAGACGAGAAGCGATTCCGGAAAGATGGCCTTGTACCACACAGGGCGGTCTTCTGCTTCGCGGCGGATCCTCACCAGTTCAATGTGAAGATCGAAGAACCACTTCTGGGCCTCTACGTCCATCACTTTTCCGGCGATCGGGTAGAGGAATACCTCGAGGTCCGTCAGAAAGTGGCCGACCCGGCCGCACGCCCGGCACCGGTACCAGTGGTACCAGCCGATGAAAGTGGTGGATCCGCCGAGAGTCCATAGATGGTTGTAGCGCCCAACATCGCACACGCAGGACGGGGGTAGGACTTCGTCGTGCATCAGCGTTCTCCTTTTGCTCGGAAAAACATATAATGATTTATTAAATATGTCAAATTAAGTTGCCCTAAGACTTCCCAGGACATAGTCTTCTGTCATGCAGAAAGTATTCGTCGGCCTCTCGGGCGGCGTGGACAGTTCCGTCGCCGCGGCGCTCCTCCAGGAAGAGGGGTATGACGTGACCGGCGTCTTCATCAAGACCTGGCAGCCTTCCTACGTGCACTGTACGGCGCGGGAGGATCGGCTTGATGCTATGCGCGTCGCCGCGCATCTCCGCATCCCTTTCCTCACCCTCGATCTCGAAGAGGAATACAAGCGTGGTGTCGCGGACTACATGATCGCGGAGTACGCGAAAGGCCGGACGCCGAATCCCGACGCCATGTGCAACCGCGAGATCAAGTTCGGCGCCTTCCTGCGCTTTGCCAGGGAGCAGGGAGCGGACTACATCGCCACCGGGCACTACGCGGAGCGGATTTATAATCAGCGAACCTCTCTTTACGAATTGCATCGCGGGGCGGACCCCAAGAAGGACCAGGCATATTTCCTCTACACCCTCGGCCAGGCGGAACTCGCGCACGTGCTTTTCCCGCTCGGCGGCATGGATAAGGCTAGGGTGCGGGAGAAGGCGCGGCAGTTAGGCCTTCCGACCGCGGAGAAGAAGGACAGCCAGGGCATCTGCTTCCTCGGGGAGGTGGATATGAAGGATTTCCTCGCGCGGCACATCCCCGTCGAGCGCGGCGCAGTACTCGATCAGGAGGGGAAGCGGATCGGTACTCACGGCGGAGCCGTCCTCTATACCCTCGGGGAGCGGCACGGATTCTCCGTGGAAGCCTCCGGAAGCGGCGAGAGGCCGCTCTACGTGGTAGGGAAGGACATAGCGGCGAATACCCTTACGGTCGCGGCTGAGCCCGCTCTCTCAGAGGGGAGGTCGCGCATACTGCTCGAAGACGTGCGGAGCGTGAAGGGGATTCCCTTCCCGGAGGAAGTCCTCGAGGCGGAGACTCGCTATCACGGGGAGCGGCATCCCTGCCGGGTGGAAGCGAGGAAGGGCGGGGTGTACGCGGTCTTTTCTGCTCCGGTGCTCGTCTCGCCGGGTCAGTCCGTCGTTTTTTATGCGGGTTCTGAGTGTCTCGGCGGCGGGATTGCGGGCAATTAACACTTTCTGGGCAATTTCTGGGATATACTGGTGGCCAATGGTCATCCGGATACTCCTCCTCTCGCTCCTCGCTCTCCTTATCGGATCCGTCTGGCTCGGGTACGAGAGAGGGCCGTTCAGGGATCTCCGCTTCCTTTTCCCCGCCGCGGTGCGTGAGGCTCCCGTATCTCTCATGGAGATCCCCGCGCTCCATCAGTACCGCCATGGCGCGCACGCCTATGTGGGGGAGGTCTACGTGCCCTCCACCTGCCACCGTGTGGATGCCGAGTCCGTGGTGCGCGAATCATATCCCGAGCAGGTCTCCGTGAACCTCTCCATCGTCCCGGACAGCAGGCAGGAAGCCTGCGAGGAGAAAGCCGTGCCGAAGCGCTTCAAGGTGGCCTTCCA
>DASPJT010000050.1:0-8974 GCA_035628455.1 Minisyncoccota bacterium | reverse complement strand
GAAAGCGCCCGCACTCCGTGCGAGCTTTTTGCTTTTAAAAACTACACCGCGAGATTGAGAAAAAGACAGGCCACGGTCACCGGGCCTACTCCCCCAGGGACGGGAGTGAGGAGCGCGGCTTTCGCGGCGCAGGCCGGGTCTATGTCACCGACGAGCTTCCCTGCCTGCTCGCTCGTACCAGCATCAATGAGTACAACTCCTTCCTTGACCATCTCAGGACGCAGGAAATGCGGGACGCCCATGCCGGAGACGATCACGTCGGCGGATGATATGAGCGCCGCCTTCTCGCCTTCTCCGGTGCGCTGATCCACGATAGTGAAAGGGATGCGAGCCAGCGAGAGCATCGCGGAGACAGGCTCTCCGACGAGCTTGCCCTTGCCGAGGACGAGCACTCTCTTGTCCGCGAGGCTGACATCATAGAACTTTAGGATTTCCGCGACCGCGCGCGCGACCGGAGGGATCTTGGAAGGATCTCCTTCTGTATATCGCCGCTTGGCTTCCTCGCCGAGCACATCTATATCGAGTTCCGCCGGCACGCTGTTCAGTATCTTCTCGCGGTCGAGCCCGGGAGGGAGCGGAAGCTGTACGACGATGCCGGAGTAGCCTTTCTCTGAAGCCGCCTGGACGATCGCCACAGCTTCTTCGGTAGAGACGGTCTCCGGGTAGCGCAGGACGTCCACGCCGATGCCGAGCCGCTCCGCTACGGTCGACTTCATGGTGATGAACTGCTCGCTATCCGCATTCTCCCCGAACAGGATGAAGCAGGCCTTCCGAGGAGGGAGGCCAGAGAGCTTCTCTCGAAGCTCGACTTCCAAGGCTTTCGCTACCGCTCTGCCGTCCGCGATCATGCAGGCTACGGTGTCATAAAAAGCGACGAGACGCAATCGCCTGAGGTATCATTATGTCTATGAAGTACGCGCTGCGCTCTGAAATCGTCCCCTACCCCGGCATGGGCGGATGGCATTTCCTCTCACTGCCCAAGAAACAAGCCTCCAAGATAAAGGAAACTCACGGAAAAAAGCCAAGGGCTGGGGTTCTATTCCGGTCACCGTGACACTCGGGAAATCCACATGGAAGACATCTATCTTCCCCGACAAGAAAGCAGGCACCTATCTCCTGCCGCTCAAAGCGGCGGTGCGGAAGAAGGAGGGAGTAGGGGCGGGAGATAAGGTGAGGTTTGAGATCGAGATTACGTAGAGCATAAAGAAGACCACGCCCTTCAAGGGCGTGGTTTTCAAATGCGGAAGGGGCGGGATTCGAACCCGCGAGGGCTTTAAGACCCTACCTCGTTAGCAGTGAGGCGCTTTCGACCACTCAGCCACCCCTCCTAGGTGTGCCACTAACTTACAGCAAAATCTCTGATTTTCCAAAGAAAACAGCGCCGGAGGATTCCTCCGGCGCCGACGAGATCGAAGGCTATGCGTTGACCAGCTCAGGCTCTTCGCACTTCTCCGCTTCTTCCGCGGTGAAGATCAAGTAGCTATGGACCCGGCAGTAATCCGCAGCGGCCTTTTTCCTCTTCCCCATTCGATCGAGGGCAGCGGCGGCCTTGATCCCGCGGACCAGAAAACCCCGCTTCTTGAGCTCTGCCTTGCCGAACAATGCGGAGGGCGGATCCTCAACCTTGTCTTCCAGGGTCGCAAGCGGCAGGATCACGCCCTCAAGCTGATCCGCCACTGTCTGCTGGACCCCGCTCACTCTCTTAATTCTGATGTACATCGGAACCTCCTGGTTTCCGGATGCATTCAAATTAACACTGCTTCTTCCCGATGTCTAAGGAAGGAAATCAAGAACGCAAGTAGGATGCCGAACCTGCTATTGCTTTTAACACCAAGATTGATAGATTCGATTCAGTTGGGCTCACGGGGAAAGGAGGAAGCCCATGAACATATTCCAGCTGATCGGACAGTTTCTCCGCGAGATTATGGGGGAAGACACGACAACGTCCGCAGTAACCGCCTATTTCAACTGCGACCACCCCGGATTCAAGGAGCGGATCAGGGTCACCGTCCTGGGCGTTGCGTGCGAACTCATAAGGTCTCCCGAGTGCGTCTCGTGCGCCGAGAAGTACCTCAACGAATTCAGCGTGCTTTGCCACACCTGCCGGCGGCCGATCTTTCCCGGGGAACCGGTGGCGGACGCTGGAGTTGGATCGCCGCCGCAGTTCGCGCACACGCGCTTTCAGTGCAGCGATGCCGCCGGCTACTGCGGCCACTGGGGCGAAGGCAAACTGGTGCCGATTCTCTATAAAGACGCCGTGCGCACAAAGGCCACGCAGAAACCCCGGCTGGTCGCAGGAACTGACGTCGACGGGAAGCTCGCAAGCTGATCGCCGCGCAATCCATAGAACGTGGGTTGCGCGGTTCTTCTTTTTCTATACGCTGAAGTCATGAACACCTCTCTCATCCTCCGCCTCTCGCTCGCCTTCGCCTTCCTGTATCCGCCGATCGCCGCCTTGTTCGATCCGTACAGCTGGATCGGCTACTTCCCCGACTTCACCCGCGGGATCCTGCCCGACCTGGTGCTCCTCCACCTCTTCGGCGCCGTCGAGGTCGCGATCGGAATCTGGCTCCTCTGGGGTAAGCACCTCTTCTACCCGAGCCTTGCCGCGACAGTCTTGCTCGCCGCGATCGTCCTATTCAACATAGGCCAGATGGACGTCATTTTCAGGGACCTCTCCATCCTCGGCATCGCCCTCGCCCTGGCACTTGAAAGTTTCAGGGAAAGGAATAGGGTATAGCCATATGCAAGACGACCCAACCGTATTCCTCAAGAAGATAGTCACCATAACCGTTGTTTTGGCCCTTATTCTGGCTGGCGTCCTCTACTTCTCCCGCCCGGACAGCCCTTCTGAGGAAGTCGCCACCGCCGCTCCCGAGGGCAGCCAGCCCGGCGTCTACCAGAGCGACCTCGACAGCGCATCCGACGAGGAGGCGGATACCGAGACCGGCTCGACCGGCGGCTCTGCCGCCACCACGAAGTCCAATACGACCGTTAAGCGGTCTCTCCCCCGCTCCTCCACCTCCGTCACCCTCTCGAGCGACCCGATCCGCCGAGCGGAACAGACCGCTCCCGTCGCGAGCACCATCGTCTACTACGACGCGACCGGTTTCCATCCCGCGAACTTCATCGTAGCCGGCGGCACCTCCGTGCGCTTCATCAACCGGGGCAACCTCAGCATGCGCGTCTCCTCGGTCATCCAGGCGGGCGCGCCCGTCTATCCCGAGTTCGACCAGGTCCGCTCCGTCGGCCGCGGCGGCTACTACGACTTCACTTTCTCCAAGAAGGGCTCCTGGAGCTTCACCAACCAGGGCGCGCCGCAGCATTTCGGCACTATCACGGTCATATAGGAAGTAGACTCGGGGTACACTACGAGAGATGCACAGCAGCACCCCTCTCGACTCCGTCTTCCGGCTCTCCGCCGAACAGAAGCGCGCTCTCCGCGCGCTTCGTCTCGCGACACTCCGCGATCTCCTCTACCATTTCCCGGTCAAATACAACCGCCTCGCGGAAGCGACTTCCGTCCAGGCGCTCCGCGAGGGCGAGGAAGCCACTATCTACGGCAGCATCCGCTCCATAGACCTGCGCCGCTCCTTCCGCTCCAAAGTGGCGCTCGCCGAAGCGCAGATAGATGACGGCTCAGCCAAGGTGAAGGCCATCTGGTTCCACCAGCCCTACCTCGCCAAGATGTTCCCGGAGGGAACCTTGGTGCGCGTCTCCGGCAAGGTCTCCGCGAAGAACGGCACGCCGGCGCTCCTCAATCCAGCGATCGAGCGCATCCCCGAGCTTCCCCTGAAGGCCAAGGATTCCCTCTTCGGAGAGAAGACCGAGGAGATCTTCGCCTACCCGACCTACCCTGAGAGCAAGGGCATCACTTCCCGCTGGTTCTTCCATGCGATCGACAAGACGCTGAAGAGCGGGATACTCGATTCGCTCATCGACCCCATACCGCAGGAGATCCTCTCCCGCTACCATCTCCCCTCCCTCCCGACCGCGCTCGTCTGGATACATGCGCCGCGCAAGGAGAGCGACAGCCTCGCGGCGCGCAAGCGTTTCGCTTTTGAGGAGGTCTTCTGCATACAGCTCGGCAAGCAGCAAGAGCGACATGCCTACGCTTCGAAGCAGGGCTTCCCCATCGCGCCGGCGCAGAAAGATATCGACGCCTTCCTCGCCCGCTTCCCCTTCAAGGCTACCGGGGCGCAGGAGCGCGCTATCGATACCATCCTCGCCGACTTCAAGAGCGGCCGCCCCATGTCCCGCCTCCTCGAGGGGGACGTGGGAAGCGGCAAGACGGCGGTCGCCGCGGCGACCGCCTACGCCGCGGTAGCCACGCGCCCGGAGGGACAGGATTTCGGTACGCTCCAGGTGGCCTACATGGCGCCCACGGAAATATTGGCGACCCAGCACTTCGAATCCTTTATCGAGTTCTTCCGCCACATGCCGATCTCGATCGCCCTCATCACCGGGAGCGGCTGCCGCAAATTCCCATCCAAATCGAAGCCGGGTTCCTGGACAGACATCTCCCGTAGTCAGCTCCTCAAGTGGGTAGCTAATGGCGAGATATCCGTCCTCATCGGCACGCACGCGCTCATCCAGAAGACCGTGCGCTTCAAGAACCTCGCCTACATCATCATCGACGAGCAGCATCGCTTCGGCACGGCTCAGCGGCAGAAGCTCGCGCGCAAGGAGGACGTGCTGCCACATTTGCTGTCCATGACGGCGACTCCAATACCCAGAACCCTGGCTCTGACCATTTACGGAGATCTGGATCTTTCCCTTCTTGATGAGCTGCCCAAGGGCAGGAAGCCCGTCATCACGGAGATCGTGCCGCCGAACAAGCGCGAAGCGATCTACGAAAAAGTGCGCGCGGAGCTCACAGCCGGCCGCCAGGCCTACGTCATCTGCCCGCGCATCGACGAGCCTGATCCGGAAAAAGAGACGGCAGTCGAAGCTAAATCAGTGAAAGCGGAAGCGGAGCGGCTCAACCGGGACGTCTTCCCCGAATGGAACATCGGGGTCCTCCACGGCAAGACCAAGCCCGCGGAGAAGGACGAGATCATGCAGGCCTTGAAAGACAAGGAGATAGACATCCTGGTCGCCACTTCGGTGGTCGAAGTCGGCGTGAACGTGCCGAACGCGACCGTCATCATCATCGAAGGATCAGAACGCTTCGGCCTCGCCCAGCTCCACCAGCTGCGCGGCCGCGTTATGCGGAGTTCCCACCAAGCCTACTGCTACCTCTTCGCGGAGGGCACGAGCGAGAAAACAAAGGAGAGGCTGAAGGCGCTCGCCTCTGCCGGCAGCGGCTTCGAGCTCGCGGAGCTCGACTTGAAGCTCCGCGGAGCCGGCGAGCTCTACGGCCGCAAGCAGTGGGGCGTCTCTGACATCGGCATGGAGGCGATAAAGAATCTGAAGATGGTGGAAGCCGCCCGCACAGAAGCGGCCCGGCTCGTCGCAGAGGATCCAGACTTAGCCCGCTATCCCCTCCTTAGAGAGCGTTCCGAAGCCTACCGGGAGGCGCTGCATTTTGAATGATCAGTTCTTCTTTTCCAGATATCCGACGTACTGCCGTACCCCTTCTTCGAGAGTGGTGAATTCCTTGCGATAACCCGCTTCTCTCAAGCGCCTGGTATCGGCTTCGGTGAAGTACTGGTATTGGCGCCGGAATTGCTCAGAGGTATCGACGAATTCGATCCTGGGCTCCCGGCCGAGAGCGGCGAATACCGCGCGCGCCAGGTCGGCGAAGGTGCGCGCCCGGCCCGTCCCCAGGTTGTAGATGCCGTTCAGTTCCGGATGCTCCGCGAAGAACCGGAGAGCGTCCGCGACGTCCGCGACATAAATGAAATCGCGCATCTGCTCCCCGTCCCTATACTCCGGGTTATGGGAGCGGAAGAGCGTGATGATCCCCTTCTCTTTGGCCTGCCGATAGGAGAACAGGACGACGGAAGCCATCCGGCCCTTATGCTCTTCGTGCGGCCTACGAGGGATGGCCGGATCTCGGAGAAATCCCGCACGAAGGCGTCCTTCTCTTCCTTGTCGATGAGGACAAGGTTCTCATACCCGTGCTTCCGGAAATGATCGACGGCGTTCTGGCCGATGAACCCGCGAGCGCCGGTCACCACTATCTTCTGCGAATTCATGTGCGCGCGGCAGGGATCGAACCTGCGACCGGGCGTGTATAAGACGCCTGCTACTACCACTGAGCTACGCGCGCCCTCACATACTATCTATCCTGCCAAGACACGCAACCTCGTTTGACCTCCTTACCTCTTTCCCTTAGGCTTCTCGGGAACCCAGAACATTGAAGGAAGGTCCCCATGCTGTACGAAGCGGCGATCCGCACGCCCCTTTTCCTGTGGTCGCAGAACGACGCAGAAAAGGCTCATCGACTCATCATCGATATGGGTATCGAGCTTTCCGCGCGCGCTCATCTTATCCCCCGCTTTTACTGCACGACTCCCTATCGACCCGAGAAGGGCGCGAACCTCTGCGGCATCCGCCTCCCGCACCGGATCGGCATGGCAGCCGGGTTCGACAAGAACGGCGAGGCCCTGCTCCTTCTCCAGGCGCTCGGCTTTGCCTTCGTCGAGATCGGCACTGTCTTGCCGCGCCTCCAGGACGGGAAGCCCAAACCGCGCATCTTCCGGCTGCCGAGCGAACGCGCGATCATTAACCGCATGGGCTTCAACAGTTACGGAGCCCCGGTGGTCAATCAGATCCTCAGCAAGGTGTGGAAACACGTTCGGATTCCCGTCGGCATCTCTCTCGGCAAGATGGCGGGAACCCCGCACGAGGAAGCCGCGCAAGACTACATCGATGTCCTGCTCGAGATCAGCGACTACGGCTCCTACCTCGTCATCAACGTCAGCTCCCCGAATACGCCTGGTTTGCGTCAGTTGCAGGACAAGCGCTACCTCGAGGACCTGGTTCGCGCGGTCGTGAAGGCCGAACTCAAGCTTGCCATCGCCAAAGGGCGCTGGCCGCGGCCCGTGTTCGTGAAGCTCTCTCCCGACCTCACGGACGGCGAGTGTGTGGATGCCTGCGACGCTGCCGGAGCCGGCGGTGCGCAGGGACTCATCCTCACCAACACGACAACCGCGCGCCCCCTGCGTAATCCCTACTCCAGTTTCGCCAAGGAAGAAGGCGGACTCTCCGGAGATCCGCTCTATCCGCTCACGCTCGAGAAGCTGAGGTTCGTCAGGCCAAGGACCAAGCTCCCTATCATCGCTGTCGGCGGCATCGGCAGCGGCGGGCGAGCCTACCAAATGCTCCACGAAGGAGCGGAAGCCGTTCAGGCGTATTCGGGCTTCGTCTTTCAGGGGCCGAGGCTCCTCAAGGAGATGCGCGAGGCCTGCGCGCTGTTTTAGATTCCGACCTTTCCGGGGCTCGCGCATTCGCGCGGGCTCCGGTTTCTGCTTTTTATCCATTGTGTTAGAGTGCCGGACGAACCGGGACTTGCATCCCGCAGGTCCTTTCCAAACTCAACAGCCGGGAGGCGACGATGTCATACCCATTTGCCCCGAGCGCGCTCAAAATCGCACTCGACGCGAGCAAGAACATCACTTCGATCGTGATGCCTCGCTGGTCAAACTTCCACGCGCACTTGCGAGTGGGAGATCTCATGCGAGCGATCGCAGGGGATATCATGCGTTCGGTCAAATACTTGCTCGTGATGCCGAACACCGGGCCAGTCGATACCGTGGAGAAGATCCTGGCCTACCACGCTACCCTCATGGCGCTTGCTGAGGAACTTGGCCTCAAACCCACGTTGGTCATGACTCTCTATCTCACAGACAGGCTCACACCAGCGATGGTCCAGCAGCTTGCCCGTCTTCCCTTCAAGGTCGGGGTCAAGTACTACCCGCCGCACAAAGGAGCCACGACTGGCAGCGGCATGGGGGTGCCTCTCTCTATGGTGAAGGATGGTCTCAAGGAGATGGCCATCTGTGACATCCCTCTCCTCGGGCATTTCACCTCCATCTTCGATAAGGACGGCCGCCCACTTCCTCTGAAAGAGCAGGAAGGCTACTTCATGCAGCACGAGTTCGATCAGCTGCGTGAGGAGAACCCCGACCTGCGCATCAACATCGAGCACGTCAGCACTCGTCTGGGCATCGAGAAGGTAAGGAAGGATCTCAGCGGCAAGACGACGTGCGGGATCACTCCTCACCACATGTTCCTCACCTTGAGCTGGCTCAACAAGCAATCCTGGGCGATCCATGGACACTGCATGCCGATCCTCCAAGAAGAAGAGGACGTGTACGCGTGCAACGAATTCGGCACCTCGGGCGATAAGCGTGCGCACGCCGGCGACGATACCGCCGCGCATCTTCTCGAGGCTAAGAAGAATGGCGCCACGGGCTGCTTCCTCCCCCACTCGCTGGCCATGTACGTGCACAACTTCCTCAAAGCAAAGGCTCTGGACGAGCGGTTCGTGAACTTCATGTGCTACAACGGACCGGATTCGTGGGGGCTCTCGCGACCCGACCTCGACGATACCGTGACCCTCGTAGCCGACACAGAGAACGACATCCCCGAACCGACTCGTGTTCCGAGTCTCAATGACGTCATCATCCCCCTCGGACACGCCGAGGCAGGACTGCTTGATCGTCTAAGAATCGGTTTCGTCTGCGTCTGAACTTCGCAACGACTTCGCCCCGTCCGGGAACCGGACGGGGCGCTTCTTTTTTATATCCAACTACGCTATCCCCGCACGACGAGCTCCTCCGTAGGGTCTATGCGTGGATCTTTCTTCTTAGGCGTGATGCCGTTCGCGATGAGGAGATCCTCGAACTCGTCGCGTTCGATGGTCTCCACCTCGATGAGCTTCTTGGCGATCGCGTCGAGCGCGCCTTTGTGCTTTTTCAAAATGTCTTCGCCGCGGCGGAAGGCGTCATCAATTATCTTTGAAACCTCCGCATCCACCTCCGCCGCCACCCTCTCGGAGTAGTCCTTCTCCCCTACGCCGCGCCCG
>DASPJT010000049.1:0-5525 GCA_035628455.1 Minisyncoccota bacterium | reverse complement strand
TATTCCGGAGCCGACCAGTCGAGGCGATCTTCCTCCATGTTCGCTCTATCTTATCACCGTTTCCTTGTGGAGGAGAGCGTTGTGAGGGGCTCTCCGCGAGCGTATGATTGAGTATATGGATACAATGAACAACTGGCCGGTGGTGACCGATGCGCTCCCTGCGGTGCCTGCCTGGGTGGCGGGACTCGGCGTCATCTTCATCGTGTGGTTCGTGGCGGCGATGCTCCTCAAGTGCTATGTGCTCTGGCACTCCGCGCGGAGAGGCGAGAAGTGGTGGTTCATCGGGCTCTTCTTCGTGAATACCCTCGGCATCCTCGAGCTCATCTACCTCGCGCTCCATCACAAGCGCCCCGAGTCTTTGACCCCGCCTTCTTCTTCCTGGCAATAAAGAAGAGGGAGTAATTAGGGGTTTAGGGTTGGCAGCATACCCGACCTGGTTTTGGTATACTGGAGGGGTGTCTGAGCTATATAAAAGGAAGCCCAATACAAGCTGCTTTGTCTGTAGTAAGCCTGTGTATCGAAGGCCTGCTGAAACACAAAAGAACGGGAGAGCTTTCTGCGGCCTAGCTTGCTATGGGATGGCTTCTCGAAAAGAAAAGCCTTGTATTGTGTGCGGGGCTTTAATTCTTGCTAGCAAAAATGCAGTTACCTGCAGTAGGAGTTGCGCAAACCGACATAGGGTAGGTATCAAATATAAACTTGGTAGACCGAAGAAGGATAAGGTGCAGAACCAGAGGGGTCTTAAACTTCGGTTGATAGCCCAAAGAGGAGCTAAGTGTGAGAAGTGTACATACTCAAGAATTGAGATTCTCCAGGTTCACCATAAGGACAGAGACAGAAAGCATAATAATCTTGAGAATCTTTCGCTCATTTGTCCTAACTGTCACGCAGAGGAGCATTACTTAGAAAATAGCTGGCTTAGTGCTAGTGTGACCGGGACGGAGGGGTCGGATAGTGGTTCATTCCAGCGCACTTGAAATGCGCCAAGCCGCAAGGCTTCGTGAGTTCGAATCTCACCCCCTCCGCTGTGTATCTAGTTTCGACAGGAATAAAGCCTTCAGGAATAAATGGACGCGGCGTATTCACCTTGCAGAAAATAACCAAGGGTGAAGTTGTTTGGAAATTTGACCCAGCCCATGACAAGACGCTGTCGGCAGATGAATTTGAAAACCTAGATCAAGAATCTAAAGAGCATCTGAAAAGAGTGGCCTACCGCTCTCCTTCCACCGGGAGATATGTATACCCGCCGGAAAATGATCCGGCGCGGTTTACCAATCATAGTAAAGACAATAATTTATCGGCTGTATTCGATCCAGTTTTCTCGGAAGAACCATATTTCATATCGAACAGAGATATTGAAATCGGAGAAGAGCTGACCAATAACTACACTGAATTTGACGAAGCTTTGAAGGAGCGGCGTCCCAAGTGGATCTAGAACTCTTTTGAGCTTGTCTTTCTGACTTAAACCTGCGAGGCTTTAGTATTATGAAAATCCTCGGCGTCGATTACGGCAGCAAGCGCGTGGGCATCGCGATCTCGGACGAGGGCGCGAAGTTCGCTTTCCCGAAGACGGTCATCGTAGCGACCGGGGATCTCGCCGAGAACATCGCGCTCCTCGCTTCCGCGGAGGGGGCGAGTGTGGTGGTGATGGGGGAGTCGGTAAATTTCGGGGGAGAGGACAATTCCGTCATGGGCGCGATCCGCTCGCTTGCTACTGATCTCCGGGAGAGGGGCTTTGAGGTCGTGCTTGAGCCAGAATACTTCTCTTCCGCGGAAGCTTCTCGTTTCCAGGGCGAGCGGGAGGACATCGATGCCTCCGCCGCGGCCGTCATCCTCCAGCGCTATTTGGACAAGCATCAGGATTCCCGCTAATCTTCTGCCATGATTTCCATAGACGACTTCAAGAAAGTAGAGATCCGCGTTGGGAAGATCCTCTCTGCTGAGAAGGTGGCGGATGCGGACAAGCTCCTCCGGCTCAGCGTGGATTTCAACGAAGGCTCTCCGCGCCAGATCGTTTCAGGCATCGCCGCTTATTTCCCTGACCCCTCGGCTCTGGTGGGGAAGAACTGCCCCTTCGCCGTTAATCTGGAACCCCGCACCATACGCGGCCTCGAGAGCAACGGCATGATCCTCGCGGTGGGGAACGCGGACGGCTTCTTCTCCCTCCTCGAAGCGTCTCCCGAGACGCCGCCCGGCAGCACTGTGAAGTAGTAGGGACTCCCTCGCGGTATACTATTAAGGACGCACCTCCGCGTTCTTATGGCTACGACGTTCTTTTCCCCGCACAATCCCTTTTTCGCTCTGTTCCCGCCGCCCTCTCTCCTCGCGGCTCCTTTTGCCGCTGTCTGGTTCTCCACGGACGCCGTCGTACTCATGGAATTCGCCGTGGGCTCCCGCGGCCCCTACTTCTCCCGCTTCGCGAAGAGGGACCTGCCTCCCGGGGTCATCGTCGGCGGGGCGGTCACGGACGAAGTGAGGCTCCGAGAAGCCCTCCGCGAACTTAAGGAAGAGAGCGGAGCGGAGAGGGTGCGCCTCGTCCTCCCTGACGAGAAAATCTACCTTTTCACCGTCGGTCTCCCCATGCTCTCCCCCAAGGAGACGCGGGACAACATCTCTTTCCAGATAGAGGAGAACGTGCCGCTCTCCCTCGAAGAGTCGGTCTTCGATTACACCCTCATCCCGGAAGGCTCGGTGCGGGGGATCCGCGCGCCGCGCCGCGCGGCGGTCGTGGTGATGGAGAAGTCCCTGCTCGAGCCCTACCTTAGGGCCGCTACTACTGTCGGCCTCGAAGCGCTCTCCGTGGAGGCAGAGAGCCAGGCACTCGCGCGGGCGGTGGTGCCGCTTCAGGCGGCGGAGAGCCGCCTCCTCGTGCATATCGGCCGGGACTGCGCCGGCGTGCATATCGCCTCCCGCGGCGTCGTGCAGTACGCTTCCTGCGTCGATATCGGCGAGGCTTCTTTCGACGCGGCGCTCAAGAAATCCTTCCCCCAGGCATCTCCCCAAGAGGTGGAGGAGATGAAGCGGTCGCACTCCTTCACCGGGGCGCCGAAGGACAAGGAGTTCGTCGCCGCGCTCGTCGGCGGCATCTCCGCTCTGCAGGACGAGATCAACCGCCGCTACCTCTACTGGCATTCGCGCGAAGAAGTGGAGGCGCTCTCTCACCCTCCTATCGCCTCCGTGACCCTCTCCGGCGCTCCGGCGGTGCTGAAGGGGCTCGCGGAGCACCTCTCCGAAGGGCTCCGCCTCCCGGTCGTGGTGGCGGATCCCTGGGTGAACGCTCCCGCGCAGGGCAGGAGCGTACGCCCGGTGCCGCTTCCGGAAGCGCTCGCGAAAGCTCCCGCCATCGGGGGCGCCCTCCGCGGGCTCATCGAACCTCTGTATGCATAATCTCCTCCCTCCAGAAGCCAGGGCAGCGGTGATCAGGGATTATTGCCTGCGCGTCGCCGCGACCGCCTTCTTCGGGCTCGGCGCGGTCGCTACCGCGGGCATGCTCCTCCTCCTGCCTGCCTACGGATATCTCTCCGCGCGCGGAGAGATCTCGGCGGTAGAGCCGCCCTCCGCGCTTACGGAGAAGATCAAGAGCGAAGAAGCGGCGCTCCTCCTCGCGCAGGAGATGCTCGTGCTCCTTCCCCAAGAGGGGAGCGAGCTTCTCCCGAGCGAAGTCATCGCGCGCGTGCGCGCGGCAGCGGCCTCCGCCGGAGTCGACGTGCTCTCCGTGATGCAGAGATCCTCCGGCGATATCTCCGTACGCGGCCTCGCGCGCACCCGTGAGGCGCTCATCGCCTTCGGCAAGTCGCTCAAGGACGATCCGGCGCTCGCGAGCATCTCCGTCCCGGTCGAGCTCCTCGCGAAGAACCACAACATCTCTTTCGATCTCCGCGGGAAACTCCCTTCTGATTTATGAACCGCGCTTCACTCATCTCTATAGCTTCCATACTCTTCGCCGCCGCGGCCTTCGCGGCGTACGTCTCCGCGTACCAGTACCTCGACGGCATGCGTGATCGGATCTTCGCCCGCGAGAGCGGCATGAGCGCGGAGAGGCTCAGGGAATCCCGGGTGGAGAGCGTCCGCGCGATCTTCGCGGCGACTTCCGTCGAGCGCGAGGCGCTCAGCCGCTTCTTCGTGCGGCAGGAAGAGGTCGCGGGCGTCGTGAGCCGGCTCGAGAAGCTCGGGGCGGAGAGCGGGGTGGCGGCGGAGGTGAGCGGCATCGGCATCGAGAGCGAGAGCCTCGCTTCGGCAAGAGGAGGGAAGCTCCGCGCCGTCGACATCACTCTCCAGGCGGTCGGGACACGCGCGGCTGCGGAGGCGTATCTCCGCCGCGTCGAGCTCTTCCCCTACGCCCTCTCCCTCGAAGAGGTGAGCTTGGAGAAGCTCCTCTTTACGGAGACGCGGGACGAGCGCTGGCGGCTCGCGGTGCGCCTCCGCATCGGGGCGATACAATAAAATGAATATGAAATTCTCCCTGCCTGAACTCTTTGCTTCCGCGAATCCCTACCGGGACTGGTTTTTGATACTCATCCTGCTCCTCCTCTCCGCTGTCGGCGTCGCTATCCTCGATGCGCGCCTCTTCCTGAGCGCGACCGGCCAGCCGGCGCATGAAGGCCAGGAGCTTTCTGCGATAGACCTGAAGAAGATCGAGCTTGCTCGTGCGGCGGCTTTCCTTAAGGATAGGGAGGATCGATTCAATACGAGGAGATAGATGTGGGCGGTGAGGGACTTGAACCCCCGACCTTCTCAGTGTAAATGAGTTGCTCTACCAACTGAGCTAACCGCCCTTTTTATGACTGACTACTCTTGTCTCCCCGGAGGGAATCGAACCCCCATTAAGAGCTTAGAAGTCTCTTGTTCTAGCCGTTGAACTACGGGGAGATCGACAGGGCTACACTAGCAAAAATAGGTTCGAATTAAAAGGAAATAGCATTTCCTTCCTCCGAGCTAATTTGTTACTATCTCCTTAGAACAGGGGAGGCCGTATGATGAGACTTCATGGTGCGCTTGCATCCACCGCTCCGTCGTTTTCTAACCCCATAGACGCTTTGGAGGAGATGGCGAACCGGGAAGGGTGGAGCTACTACTTCTCTCCTTCGGATGCTTCAGATGGGAGATCCCTGACCATCGAGCTTCCGGGCCGCTACAGTGGCTTGGAATTTACCTACGAATGGAGCGAAGAGGAAGGCGCGCTCGCCTTCTCTTGCTGCATCGAGCCCGGGATTCCCTGGGCCAGAAAGGAGGAAGTCAGGAAGCTCTTGGATCGCGTCGAGAAGGTGCGCGCGGCCATGAAGCTCTCCGGCTGGTTCGACCTATCGGACGATAACTTCATCTGGTTCTGGGAGCGTCTGTCGCGATCGGCCGAATATCGGACCTGGGAGATGGTGATCGCGACGTCCATGGCCGAGGCTCTCGAACATTGCAACGCGTTAATGCCGCTTTTCCTCAAGACTGCTTGGGGTGAGAGCGACTTCGACGAAGAGGTCATTCGCCTGACCCTGGAGGAGGTTAAGGGTATGGCTTAGAGATAACGGCGG